>NZ_SNUN01000010.1:0-67258 GCF_012027535.1 Thermococcus sp. GR5
CCCAACCCGGTCGAGGGCACCTGGGAGATAACTGCCTACTCTAGTATATTCACCAAGTACCTCAGCGGCTACGACACTTCCCAGTACGAGATTGAGGTCAGCCTGACCTCAGTTTCCATCGAGCCTGAGCTCATACTCAAGGACGTTGCCCAGCCCTCAAACGTCACCGTCAAGGCCACCGTGAGCAACGACTACGGTGACTTCAACGCCAGTGTCGTCGGCTATGGAGTCGGCAGGCTAGACCAGGCCTATGCAATGGTTAGGAACGTCAGCCAGGATAGCTGGGACGTTATTGGCGCAGTTCCAATATTCAGCTCTGACTATTATATCAAGTTCGGAATCACCCAGCCAGAAGACCCGAACGCTGACCTTGATCTGTACATATTCTACTTCCCGACTTACGAGGACCTCATGAACTTCACAAACTACACCCTCTACTGGGAGCAGATAGGCCCAACCTCCGACGAGGTATTTGAGAAGTTTATGCCAGAGCCGGGCTATTACCTCATCGCGGTTTACGGCTACGACACAGTTGACTACAACCCAATCCAGTACGTCTTCTACTACCAGATACTCGGCGATAACGGCAACATCAGCGTTGATAGTACTCCGTTTACATTCACAGAGGGCACCAGCAAGACTATAAAAGCCACTGTAGAACTCAACAACTATGGAACTTACCTTGGAGTCATGGGTCTCGTCGATTCCGACACTGGCGAGGCTCTCACCTACGCGCCTATGATATTCCAAGTGGGCAGTCCAGAGATGTTTGTGGCAGTCTATTCAGAGGCCACGCTTGGCAAGCAGTCGGTGCTTAAGATCAAGCTCCTTGACCTTGCGACCATGCAACCGATAAACGCTCCAGCCAAAGTCATCGTGAACGGCAGGGAGTACTACACTGACAACGGTGAAGTGGATGTCTACTTCGTCCCACTTAAGTTTGAAGAGACCTTCAATATCTACGTCATCAGTGACTACTACATGGACTACTCCGGAACATTTACGGTCAAAGTGAATGAACTCGCTGGCAATGAGGTTTACGATGCTACCCAGATAGAACCATACATCGCCACGGGACTTGGCAGTGTAACCAATATCAATGTTTCGGACAGCGGCACGATGATAGAGATTACCGCTGAAGGTTCCAGCGGTACGATTGGATATCTCCTAGTCACCCTTCCAGTTGACACCCAGTACGTCAAGGTCGCCGGCGATCATGTGCTCGAGTACTATATCATTGAGGGCCAGAATGCCGTCTACACTATTGTCAAGGTCAGGTACGCATCCCCAGTTACAGTCACCATCGAGTACAAGACCGCCCGCTACATCGTCAGCACCTGGAACTACGTCTGGTACATGCTCTACTGGAGGTACAACCAGAAATTTGATCCGCTCTACCAGAAGGCCGTCGAACTCGGTGTTGACAACGAGACCCTTCAGGAGGCCATGCGCTACAAGGAGCTCGCCGACGAGTACTACGCAGAGGCAAAGAAGTACATGAACCCGTACAGAGAGAACCTCGCCGTTGCGGCACTTCCGTACGTCAGGAAGGCCTATCTCAACATCCTCAAGGCCTACACACTGCTCGAGGAGGCAGTTAACGAGATTGAAGGTTCCGAGGGCTGATGCCCTCTTTTCTTCTCTCTTGATTTTTCTACCCAATGCTTTTAAACCACCGGATGTTTCTCTTCTCGGTGGCGCTCATGATATACATCAAGGTCTATCGCGTTCAGGGAGAAGTTCTGTTAGCAGCATGCGACGAGGAGCTTCTTGGAAAGACCTTCAGAGAAGGAGAACTCCAATTAGAAGTAAAGGAACGCTTTTACAAAGGAGAATTAGTTGAGGAAGATGCCCTGGAGAGCCTTCTCGAGGAAGCCACGATAGCTAACCTCACGGGCGAAAGATGCGTTAAAAAGGCTATAGAGCTGGGCTATGTGGACGAGGATAGAGTCCTGAGGATCCAGGGAATTCCACATGCCCAAATGGCCAAGATGTTCCTCTGAGGAAATCAGAGATTTTTTAAACATCCCTTCTCACTTCTTCTCCGGTGAGAACTATGAGTGAGAGGTTCTGCTACAGGTGTGGAATAAGCGAGAGCGAGGGTGGGCCTCTAGTGATTGGTCTCTGCCAAGTGTGCTTCCGTAAAGAGAACCCTGTCCTGCTCATCGAAAGAGAGATAAACACAGAGCTCTGTCAAAACTGTGGGAGCTACAAGAAGCGAGGGGTGTGGGTTGACCCGAGCACCTACGAGCTTGAGGAGCTTATTTTTGAAGTTGCTGAGGGTGCTCTCCTTGAGGAGCTCGGGGATTCCCTCGACGAACGCGTGAGGAGCTTTGAAGTAGTTTCAATGGAAGAACTTGGAGAAATAAACGATCTCCCGGTTGGAGCGGCAGTAGTAGCCTTCCAGCCGGTGGACTGGCACATCGAGTACTTCCCTGCCATAATAACCTATGAAGTTCGTGTTAAAGCCAGAATCCACGAGCTCCAGCGCGAGCTCCACGACGAGGTCAAGTACGTGACGGTCTACGTCCGCCAGACGGTATGTCCCCGCTGTCAGAAGTTCCTCGGCGGTTACTTTGAGGCTATCCTTCAGGTCAGGGCGGAAGATAGGCCCTTAACAGAGGCGGAAAGGAAGGCCATAGGCAAGCTCGTGGAGGAGAAGGTTGACGAGATAATGCGCAAGGACAGGATGGGCTTCATTCAAGATACTATAGAGAAGGAGGAAGGCTTGGACTTCTACATGGGTTCGACTTCGAGTGCCAGAAAGCTTGCCCAGGCAATAAAGGAACGCTTCGGCGGAACAATAAGTGAGGCCTATGAACTCGTGGGCATGGACAGGCTGACGAGTAAGGAAGTCTACCGCACGAGCGTGAGCATTAGAATCCCGAAGTTCCAGAAAGGGGACATAGTTGAAGATAGGCGCGGCAACGTCTATGAAGTTGAGAGGGTCGATGGGAAGGGCATGAGCCTCAGGAACCTTTCGACCAACGAAAGTGAGCACAGGGACTGGAAGACCGTGAAGAGGGAGGGTATAGATTGGGTGGAGTACGAGAAAAGCGAGGCGATGGTGACAAGCATAACCCCAAACGAAGTTCAGCTGATGGATATGGAAACCTATGAGACATATGAGCTTGACAAGCCAGGCATTGATCTGAGGGAAGGTGAGATATACCGCATGGTGGAGGTCAGGGGCAGGAAGTACTTCCTTAGGAAGAAGGAGTGATCCGCTTTTGTCCGCCAACTTTTTTAACCGTAGGTTTTGAACCTCTTTTGGTGATTCTTATGAAGAAGACAGTCGTTATCATAGGTGGTGGAGCAGCTGGAATGAGCGCTGCATCTCGCATCAAGCGCCTGAAGCCGGAATGGGACGTTAAGGTCTTTGAAGCAACAGAATGGGTCAGCCACGCTCCCTGCGGAGTTCCATACGTGGTAGAAGGAATCTCGCCGAAGGAGAAGCTTATGCACTATCCACCGGAGGTTTTCATTAAGAAGCGTGGCATAGACCTTCATATGAAGGCAGAGGTAATAGAGGTCGAAGAGGGTTCTGTAAAGGTTCGCGAGGAAGACGGAGAACACACCTACGAGTGGGATTACCTCGTCTTCGCCAACGGTGCTTCCCCGCATGTTCCATCCATAGAGGGACTCGAGCTAGAGGGAGTTTTCACTGCAGATCTCCCTCCGGATGCCGTTGCGATAAGAGATTACATTGAGAAGAACAATGTTGAAAACGTCGTCATCATTGGAACGGGCTACATAGCCATCGAGATGGCCGAGGCCTTTGTCGCCCAGGGCAAGAACGTAACGCTCATCGGCAGGAGTGAGCGCGTTCTTAGAAAGACCTTCGACAAGGAGATTACCGATATAGTCGAGGAGAAACTCAAAGCCCACCTCAACCTCCGCCTGCAGGAGCTGACGATGAGGATAGAGGGTGACGGAAGGGTCGAAAAGGTAGTCACCGACGCCTCCGAGTATCCCGCTGACCTTGTTATAATTGCAACGGGCATAAAACCCAACACTGAACTAGCCAAACAGCTTGGAGTTAGAACAGGCGAAACTGGGGCAATCTGGACGAACGAAAAGATGCAGACCAGTGTTGAGAACGTCTATGCCGCTGGAGATGTAGCAGAGACTCGGCATATCATAACCGGCAGGCGCGTGTGGATTCCACTGGCTCCGTCAGGCAATAAGATGGGCTACGTGGCCGGGAGCAACATCGCCGGCAAGGAAATAACCTTCCCGGGTGTCCTTGGTACCAGCATAACCAAGTTCCTTGACCTTGAGATAGGTAAGACCGGTCTCACCGAGGCCGAGGCCATAAAAGAGGGCTACGACGTTAGAACCGCCTTCATAAAGGCGAAGACGAGGCCGCACTACTATCCCGGGGCTAAGGAAATCCATCTCAAGGGCGTCGTTGACAACGAGACCAACAGGCTGCTTGGCGTTCAGGCCGTCGGTGGGGAGATACTGCCAAGGATTGACGCTGCAGCGGCCATGATTCAGGCTGGATTCACCACGGAGGATGTTTTCTTCACGGATCTGGCCTACGCGCCACCCTTCGCTCCCGTGTGGGACCCTCTGATAGTCCTAGCTAGGGTTCTGAAGTTCTGACTCTCTTTTCATTTCCTCAATAGCGCGATGCTTCCCCCAAGGAGCACTAAGCCAAGGCCAAAAGCTGTTCCAAAGCCTGCAGTGGCTACAATCCAGCCGCCGAGGGCGCTTCCCGTGATATAACCAGCAGAGCTTACAACGTTGTAGGTCCCCATAGCGCTTCCATTTTCCTTTTCACCGGCATTTTCACTAACTATGGCCGTCGATGAAACACCTATGAAGGTCCAGGAGTAGCCAGCCAGGGCGTATGAGACGAACGCCAGGGGGAGCAGTGCCGGGGAGATCAGCGCGCCGACGGTGATTGCTACGAACGCCCCTGTTCTGATAAGGAGGCCTTTTCTAAGCGTTCCTTCCTTGTTTTCACCCATACTCGTCCCGACGCTGGTGTAGTTGAGGGCCGCTATGGTGGAGTTGACGATCAGGGCAAGGTAAATGATTTCCCTAGTGAAGCCGTTCTCCGTAAGGAGCACGGGGACCTGCGGGAAATACAGTCCTGCCGCTATCCAGAAGAGCAGAAACGATATGTAGAACCTTTTCAGACCCTCTGGAAGGCTGAAATTGGTGTGGAGGATGAAGCTAGGGAAGTAGCGAGCCTTCTCGATGACATAGTTGCCGAATACTCTTATGGCTTTTCTGTTGACATATATCGGGACCTCCCGTATCATCCTCTGGGCCATGAACACAGATGGCAGACCGAAGAGGGCGAATGCCACGAACAGCTGGGGAATCGTGAGAAACCTTGACAGGCCAAAGCCGAGAACTAGACCGAGCACCCAGCCCCAGCCGCTTATCTCGTTAAACTTCCCTATACCGTAGTCCCAGCTGTGCTTTCTGACGCTTCTTAAAACCAGGGCTATCGGCACGGAAAGCGTCGATGCAAGGAAGAATGCGTAGGCGGTGTTTATTGCTATGAGCTGTGCAGGAGTTCTCGCCAGTGCCATCAGCGTTAGGAAGAGCGGCACGCTCGCGAAGCCGAGCAGTATAAAGGGTTTCCTCCTCAGAGTCCTATCGCTGAGCTTTCCCCAGAAGAGAGCGCCGAGCATCGATGCCAAGCTCGCCAGTGCGAAAGTAAGACCGACGGTCGAGGCATTCCCGCCCAGCTCAAGGAGGTAGAGGCTGACCAAGGCGGAGCTTCCACCTGTGGCTACCTTGAAGGGCACGAAAGAGTAAAACCACCGCGGCATCCTGGGGACGTAGCGGTAGCGGTTCGAGACCATTGCGTTTCTAACCGCAACCGAAACTCTCTGACTCATTTTCTCACCTTGAGGCCTTCGGGAGTCGCTTTCGGTTTAAAAAGATTTGTGACGCGGAGAAGGCTATAATGTTCGGAATTGTTCATTGAATATGTGTGGAAGAAACGACAAAAGAAGAAAAACCCTCAAGGTTCAACGACGTACTTCTTGCTCTCGTTGGAGAATCCCCTGAAGCAGCCAAGCTTCAGCTGGAGTATTGCATTTTCGACGTTCACAACCTTCATCGAGGCTATGTGCGTTACCCCTGTGCCCTTAAAGAACTCTGGAAGAACCTGGCCCGTTGGACCGGTCAAGAGGAAGATTCTGGCGTTTTTAGCCCTGTCAAGCAGCATGTCGATGGTTCCGTTCAGGATGCAGGTTGCACTTGCCATTACTGCATCGACTTCTGGCAGAAGCCAGTACTCAAGGGCATCGCTGAAGGTGTTCCTGTCCCAGAGCTTCGGGTTGCGCTCGAAGATGTAGAGCTCAAAGCCCCTTTCACGCAGGGCTTTGACTATGGGAGGCATGTTTCCAATAACTGCGACCTTCTCAATACTCTCATCGAGCAACTCCACGGCGTCGATCCACTTTGCATCGCTCAGGTCGATGTGATATTGAGAGACGGCGTTTATCGCTGCTAAGCCGAAGGCTCTCTCGATGATGTTCAGGCTGTCGGCTTTTTCTATGAACGCCTCCAGAGAGGGCTCCTCGATGGAGTTCTCGTACCTTTGTACCTCCTCCGGCAGGGTCATTGCGACTCCAAGGGCCTTTCCCCTTCTGCCCTCGATGAGGACGTAGGTATACGGCAGGCCAAATGAAAAATCTAAGACTCTGAAATCCTCGTCAACTAGTTTTAGGGCCTTTTTCTTAAATTTCCTCAGTAGCATGAGAATCCCTCACTTTTCGATGTTAATACCTTTAAGGTCATTTATTCCGAGCTCTGGGATTTTGAATTCTCCGTCTTCATAGACAATCGTTGGGTCTTTTTCGAGCACTTCCTCCAGAGAATACTCGAATCTTCCCTCTCCGGTCACAAAAACGACTTTCTTTGCGGTCTCTTTAAGGATCGCCTTATCGAGGACGTCTTTGAGCCTTGCTGAGTTGCTCTCGTTTTTCACTATGGAATCTATCCCCCGGAAGATGTTGAGGGTTCTTGGCGAGAAGTAGAGTATGTTGAACACCTCTCCGTAAACGGAGAAGCACTCACTCTTCCTTACGAACTCGACGACGCGAATCTTTTTAATCCAGTTGCAGCGGCAGCCATAGCTCAGATCGACGATGAGCTTTATCGGCGCGTCGTTTCCCTGGAGTGGATTTCCATCCACGTATAGGGCCAGAATCATCTTCGTGTAGTACGGAATGCTCACCAGATACAGATCATCGGAAACGAAATTTATGACGTCGCCTTTTCCGAGCTTTTGGGGTGGGACGCCCTTCCACACCAGTGTTTTTCCGATGGATAGATCCTTGTCAAGCATCTCTTCCATGGGCATCCCCTTGAGCTCGTCGAGGGTATATTCCGTAACGTTCTCGCCGTTTGTGACATAGACTGTCCAGTTCGAATAATCTTCGGTTGATACATTGAGGGACACTAACGCGGGAGTCGTCGTTTCTCTGGTGTTCCCCTGACTTATGCAGCCGAGGGAAAATGTGAGAAGGATGATGATTGCAAGAACGGCCCACTTCATGGAATCACCCTATCACGATTTCCTTCAGGTCCTTTACCCAAGTCCTGCTCGGCTCGCCGGGGATTACCACCCTGAAGTCTGGGGTGAGTATTGCTTTATCGTTCTCATAGACTGCCATGAAATCTAGCGTGGCGCTGTATCCATCCTTTGCTATGAAGGTTATATTTACTGCATCGTCATCGGGGCGGGCTTTGTCAAGGAAGAGCTTTAGCGGAACTCCACTGAAGGTCACGTTCTCTCCTCTCAGCTCTACAGTCACTTCCATTCCGAAGGACTTCATCAGCTCGTCGATATCTTCCCGGGTCACCACAACCGTTACCTTGGTCTTCCCGTGTATCACCACTGCGTTCTCGTCCCCGATCAGCTTAATTTCGCTCAGCCACTTGAGCCACAGCTTTCCAGGCTGGTTGGGTATGACGAGTTTGATGGGGCCGCCGTTGTCGGGGCCGAGAGGCTCTCCGTTCTCCTCCCAGCAGAGGTAGGCGTTCTTTAAATCGTCCATGCTCAACGTTATCTCGTAGCCATCCTCCGCCCTGAACCTGACCCATTTGACCTTGCTCTCATCAATTCCCAGCTTTTCAAACACTTTCTTGAGTGGAACTCCCACGTATGTGTTGTTTATCTTGGCCCCAGTTGACTTTACGAGGGTTGCATTGAACTCCACGCCTCCCAGGGACTGAAGTTCTTCCGGTGTTATCTCTCCAGTTGTAAGTCCGCTGACCTTTATAGCAAACGACGCTTGAAGTGAGGATGTTATAGCTGAGGACTGTGTTGTGGACTGTGTTGGGGTAGGGCTTGTTGTTTCCTGGTTTATACACCCACAAATGAACACTGTTAGAATCAACAGTGCTGCCACAAACTTTTTCATGGGGAATCACCACCAAACATGAAAATTGATTTATATATAACACTTCCGTTAAACAAATTTGCTATCTGTTAAATAGAAAAATTTATTAGCGTGCTTCTCATTTGGGAATTATGATAGTCGAAAGGCTATCAGAGAGCTGGACGATATATATGGAATAATAAGCGAGCGTTTTGATAGTGGTTTTTACGTTGAAGACCTCAAAACTGGCGAGAAAGTCGTCCTGGCATCTGAACGGGAAAATAGACTTCAAATTCGGGAAGTTCTACTTCAATCCAGATGCCCCCGAGTTCATAAAGCGGGCGCTCCAGAGAGATGGAAAGATAATGGTGTACGACGAAATCGGGTACTTAGAGATGCTCGGCTACTTTGATGTTTTCAGATATATCTGTGGGGATTCCATTCTGATAGTCAGAAAAAGACCTCCTCAACGAAATAAGGGGAAAGATAAAATTCGATGCCCTTTTCGAGGTCACACTTGAAAACAGAGAGTGGGTCTGGAAAGATGTAGTGAGGTGTTTCAATACACTCTCCGACTTTTCCGGGTCTTTGGAAACGCGGTGAGCACAATAATCTCCCCTTCTTCAAAATTACCTCCAACGAGCTTTAGCTTTTCCTGATTGCAGTATATTCCCACTCCTATAGCTTTTTCTCCATTTGCCATAATCTCGAAATCAGCTCTAAAAATCGAAGCCCCTGAAGAGATTTGCTGGGCTGGCAGCTCAACATTAAGTACCCTAACCTTTTCTGTGTTTCCAAAAACTGCCCCGTAGTGATAGTGCGGCAGGCCCCCTTCAATGGGATGGTCATTAAAAGCAATTGGTGTCAGGTTTTCCTTTCTCCGTCTTATGGGCACTATCCAGCAGTAGTTTTCACGGCGTTCGACGACCTCGAATTCCCGTCCTTCCGCCGTGGGGACTAGCCTCAAAAGCTCCGGCCGAATTTGAAAAGCACCCCTCGCGCGATAGGGATTCTCGCAGGAGCGAAGCTCGAAGTGCACGTGTCTGTCGCTCCACGGCATGTAAAATCCCGACACTGTCATTTCCCCAATTTCGTCCCCAAGGGCAACTTTCTCCCCTACCTTAACCGTGGGTTTAACGTGGAGAACTTTGAGGCAGAATTCCCCAATGCGGAAAATCATAACGTAGTCCTCCCTTATGGGTACGTGAGCGGGAGTTCTGACCTTTTTGATGCCCTCAACGATGCCCTCCTCAAGGGGAAACAGCGCCTTCTCGGGAAAGTACACATCAACTGCCGTCCCAAGTTTGTGAGCTGGATAGGGACTGTTGTAGAAGCTCCACCACGCGTCGTTGGGGACTTCAAAATTCATGCCTCTGACGGTCGCTATCTTCATCGCGCTCCTCTCCCTACGAGGGCTTCTTGAATTCAGCTTTAAATCTTGCCGTGCTTTTCTTTCTCTGGAACGACGATTGGCTGTCCGTCAACATTTACAAGCCTGACCCGTAGGTTGTAGAGGATGCTCATCGTATCCTCGTTGATGACATCTTCGGCTTTGCCGTGCATCAGAACCTTGCCCTCCTTCATCAGGAATACCTCATCGCAGAACAGAAGAGCCAGGTTCGGATCGTGGAGTGATAGGAGAACCAGCTTTCCAAGCTTTTTGGCGATTTTTTCAATGACCGAAAGAACGAGGAGCTGATTTTTGAAGTCAAGGAACGACGTTGGCTCGTCAAATATGATTAGCCTTCCTCCCTGTGCGAGGGCCCTGGCTATGAGCACCAGCCTCTTCTGACCTCCGCTCAGCGAGGTAAACGGTCTGTCCTTCAGCTCTTCGATTCCAAGAGCTCTGAGGGCCTTCATGGTCTTCTCCTCATCTTCGTCCCCCGGCCCAGTGAGCAGGTTCGCGTGGGGGCTGCGTCCCATGAGTACGACCTCAAAAACCGTGTAGGGGAAGTTTATTGAGAACTCTTGGGGAGCGTATGAAACGAGCCTTGCCCGCTCTCTGAAGCTCAGGCCGACTAAGTCTGTTCCATCGAGCTCTATCTTTCCGGACTGCGGCCTTAAAATCCCCGCGATGCACTTCAGGAGTGTTGATTTTCCTGCCCCATTGGGCCCGAGGAGACATCCAACACCTTTTTCGAGTTCAAACGTGATCCCTTTGAGTATCCGGCTGTTGCGGTAGGAGAATTCTAGGTTCTCAACCCTTAGCATGCTCTCTCCTCCTGGCAAGTATCGCCACCAGAATCGGTGCTCCAATCAGTGAAGTCACAACGCCCAAGGGAAGCTCTGCTGGAGTCAGTGTTCTTGCTATGTCGTCGCAGATCACGAGCAGTATCGCACCTGTAAATGCCGACGCTGGAACAAGCTTCCTGTTGTCGTAGCCGACTAAGAGCCTGGCTATATGGGGTGAGACGAGACCGACCCAGCTGATTATCCCACTCACGGCTGTTGCAGCCGAAACTGCCAGCGCTGCCAGCCCAATCACGAGCTTTTTATATAGGGAGACGTTCATTCCGAGGGCTTTTGCTTCCTCTTCCCCCAGAGAGAGTACATTAAACGCCCAGCGGAGGAGGATAAGACCGGCTATCCCGATAATCATTGGGATGGAGAAGAACTTCAAGTCAACCCATCTGATTCCAGCGAAGCTCCCGAGGAGCCAGAACACTATGGTGGGGAGCTGGTCGTATGGATCCGCCAGATACTTTGCCATACCGACGAGTGCCGAGAAGAAAGCTGAAACGGCTATTCCAGCCAGCAGAAGTCCAACTATGCCGTTTCCAACGAGTCTGCTCATTTTGTAAGCAATGAAGACGGCAGTGATGCCAAAAACGAAGGCGAACATCTGGACGAAATATGGGTTGAATGAGAAGAGCATTATCGCGACGACGGCACCGAAGGCTGCACCGCTGGTCACGCCCAGAATGTTCGGGCCGGCTAGATAGTTCCTGAAGACGTTCTGAAAGGCCAGTCCAGCCAGGGAGAGCGAAGCGCCGACGAGGGAAGCCGCCACGATCCTTGGCAGCCTCACGTCAACTAGTATGGTCTTGGCTAGCTCGTCCATGTTGAAGGGACTGAATGCGAATCTTCCCACGAACAAGGAACTAATGAAAACAATGAAATAAAGAAAAACGAAGCGCTTCAACTTATATCACCAACCAGCGATACATCGTTGATGCTTATCCCAAAGAACCTCTCGTAGAAGTCGTTGGCTTCTTTCATTATGTCCAAGTCGCTGAAGAGCTCTGGATGCAGAACTTTTGCCGTCCAGTAGAGGCCGAGAATCCACTTTGGAGCCGGGTAGTCCCAGCTCTCCCCGTCGTTTGGCATGGCGTAGATTTTACCCTCTTTCACGGCCCTTATCTGCCCCCATGCTGGGTCATTGAGGATGTCTTCCTTTATCTTCGTGCTCGGGTAAACTGGGGAGTAACCCACGACTATTATAACGTCGGGGTTCCACTCCGCAACCTGCTCGACGTTTATTACGTTCCACCCTCCCGGCAGTTCCTTGGAAACGCTTATTCCTCCGGCCATCTCGATTAACCTATTCTGGAAGTATTCCTGACCTGGAGCCTTGAAGGCTTTGCTCTTCATGCTGTACATGACCAGGAGAACCCTTGGCTTCTGGTCTTCGCTGAGCATTGACGTCTTGTTTGTTATCCGCTCCATAGCGTTTACGTAGTATTTTGTTATCTCCTTTACTTCGTTCCCCTTTCCGAGAACCTTGCCCATTATCTCGAGGCTCTTCAGGTAGCTCTCAACGGTTTCCAGATCAAGGACTATGACCGGGATACCGAGGCTTTCTATCTGCTCGTTGACCCGCTCATCTCCCCAAGCCGCGGTAAAAACAACGTCTGGATTGAGCTTTTTAATCTCCTCCACGTTGGCACTCGTTGGATCACCCGCTAAGATTACTCTGTCCTTTGCATCTGGATCAATCAGCTGAATGAAGCTGTCGCTCACAACCATCGGAGTTCCGCCAACGATTTTTTCACCTTCGCCTATTAGGTAGACCATTTGTGCAGCGAGTCCGTAAATGGCGACGATTCTGTTTACTGGCTGTGAGACTTTTACTTCCTTCCCTCTAAAATCGGTGACAGTTATATACCCGGTTTTCGGTTCTTCGTTAGTCCCGGTGCTGGTGTACGATTGTTTAATTACCTCTATCCTTGTAACTGCTTTAACCCATAGGTTGCCCGGAGTTATGCATCCATCATCGCCGACAAGAGCGATCTGTATGGGGTAAACTTTCCCATCGAGCTCAAAGGTTATTGGCTCTCCGTTGAACTCGTAGGCTATTATGGGTACAACGCTTCCCTCTGTGGGGTTTCCATTTTCGTCCATGGTGTCAATTCCCTTTCCAAGGACAAAATCGTAGCTCACTACAACGGAGTAGCCGTCGGCGGCGACTATCCTAACGTTGTAGTCCGGTGAGAGGCCACCAACGAGCTCGAGCAGCTCTTTTAGGGAAACACCCTTATAAGTGCCAACTCCTTTTATCGAGCCCATCTTTGTTTTGTATCCGCCCTTGCCTTCGATCTGAGGCAGGCTTTTGAGGCCTTCGAGCGTCAGGCTCTTTTCTCCATTAGGCCCAATCAGTGTCAGCACAACCTCGCTGTTTTCAGACGGGGTGGGGGTTGCCGAAGTGGGGCTTGTATTTGAGGCTGTGATATTCTTTTCTCCGATACATCCGCTTGAAATCACGCTGAGCAACAAAACTCCAATTAAAAGCGGGGCTAGGTACTTTCTCATTAAGGCTCACCGGAGGATTACCCACATATGGGAATTTAAACGTTTGCGTAAATAAAAATGTTAAAGTTAAACACTAATGTTTGCGAAAATTAGGTCATGATCGAAAAGCTTAAATCCTCTTTCATATGTAAGATTTCACTGTATGGAGCGGAAACTTATCGCGGCATTCATCCTGTGCATCCTCTTTACGGCTCTGCCCTTCGTGGTTAAATGGGAAGAGGGAAGGCTCTCGAGCACCACCTCAGTTCTTCCGTCTAATTCCTCGATAATCGCATCAAACGGAGTCATCTACGCTGGATCTGCAGTTTCTCATGAGGGCTCGGACCTGCTGTGCGTGATTCCAGCTGAGGCCTACGTTCCTGAGCCGGGGACGGAGGTTATCCTTAATGTTACCGTGAAGTTCAAACACGCCCAGCCCTGTCCGTACTCTGATTGGGAGATAGTTACGGAGAATCCCGAAAACGTTGAGGTCATCAACGAGACTGAGACAGAGCTCCTTGATCCGTACACAGCTTTCAAGCAGTACACCGTCAGAGTTCTCGGCAACGGCACCCTTGACGTTGTGTTTAAATACGGCAGTGGCTGTCCTTACGGTACTGAGGAAAGGGTAACCATCGGGTTCTACATAGGACAGCCCCCTGAGGATATCAATCTCACCGTGACGAATCCCGGGGAAGTGCTCAACATCACGACTTTAAACATCACAGGCATCGTTGAGGAGGTCAACTTGGTTGACCGCTATTTTGTCGTGGAGGGGCAGACGATAGCGGTGAGGGGTAAGTGGACGGGGCCAGATGGGGCTGAATACAACTGGAAAGACATGCTTCTCCTTCTCCACGTTGGGGATAGGGTTGAAGTCTTCGCGAGCTATGAAAATGGCGAGCTGAAGGCCGACATCATAATCATAAATGGCCAGAGGTTTGTAAGGGGGTAGCGTCATGAGCTATAAGCTGAGGATGTGGGTTTCACTCACCCTCTTTGCCCTATGGTTAATTACAGGAATAACGGGAATAATCCTTCTGGTTGCTCCACTGGCAGCTCAATTCGGGCTAACCTTGCCGGTTAGTCTGGCCGATACCCTCCACACATACCTAGGCTTTGCCTTCTTCGGGTTGTCGTTTGTCCACATAGCCCTCAACTGGTCCGCGATGAAGGCCTACTTCAGGAAGCTCCGTTCGTGAGCAAAGTTTATACGCTTTTAGGCCAAACCAACGTGGATTACAGTGATGAGTCCAGGGGAATCGCCGAGTTCCTGGGGGCTAGATCCGGACAAAGCTTACATAGCTATTCCCACGAGGCCCCCGCTGAATCCTGTGGGGTACTCATAGACCACGAAGGCAACGCTTTCGCTTTCTCGGGCAACGTTGAGGAGGACATACTGAGCATCACCGCTGTTCATCCTATGCGTGAGGAGGCCGTTAGGGAGCTCCTGAGACAGGCCCATGCTACTGGAGCGTCGTTGAGGAGCTTTTGAGGAGAAGTCTGCTGATGGAGCTGGACTATAACGGGGAGAAGTTCTAGATGAGAACTCTGGAAAGCAGGAGAAAACTTAATTAATTGCCAGATGAGTTTATTTGGGAGAGCCATGTGCGAGTATACCTACGAAAACGGTAAAAAGTGCAGGTTGAAATCCCTTGAAGGCTCTAAGTACTGCGCCCTCCATATCTCCTACGACGAGGGCGAACGCCTGTTCGGGGAGGATATAAAGCGCATCAAAGAGGAAGCCTTTCTCAAGAGGTTGAAGGAGGGTCAGACATACTTTGAGAGTGTCTACCTGTATGAAGCTAAAATAAGTAATTTCCGGGCTGAAAAACCGATAGTCTTCAAAAACTCGCGGATTAAGACAATCCTATTTGACGATGTCACAGTTCCGGGAATTACTTTCTACAACTCCTACGCAGGTAGAATAGTCGTCTTTGAGAGTAAGGTCGGAACGCTCCTTGTCCATAGTTCCAATGTCTTTGGCCTCAACATCCTCCGCGTAAAGTTCTCGAACTCGATGTATGTCAGGAACTCGAGTGTCAGGTATCTAATGATTAATTCGACAGAGTACGTTGGAAAGGCTGAGAAGAGTGAGGAGGAATACGGTGAGAGAAAGACGGCAACGGGCAGGATAGAGCTTAGCAATCTGGATAACGTTCGCAGAATAGGTGTGAACGTCAGGTATCCACTTATGAGGCGTATCCTCGAGGAGCATGGCATAACGCCCTCTGGCTCGTCGGAGAGGAGTGTGAAGGCAACGGTACTCGCCTTCAGGAACGTCAGGTTTGACCAATCCGCGCGCTTTAAGAGGCAGGTCAGGCTGAGCGTGAGACACTTCCACGGCCAGCTCGTCCTTGAAAACCTCAACGTCTTTGGTCACGCTGAAATTCTTGGCGGCAGGATAAAGTCCCCCGAGTTCGTTCACGTCACCGTGATGGGTAACTTCATTTTCAGAAGGGTTGGCTTCTACGGCGATGCCACCTGGAACGTGACTGTTCTGCCCCACCTTCCCCTCGAGCTAAGCGTTCAGGGCTTCGTCGTCGTTGAGGACTGCCGCTTCAGCAACCCAAGGATGGCGGAGATATTCTACAGGATAGCAAGAACTAGCTGGGAACGGAACGGTGATCTAGAGCGTGCCGATGAGTACTATTACAAAGAAATGGTTTCCAGAAGGCAATCTCGCCTCACAGCGAGGGTGAGGGGAATTAAGAAGGTTCTGCTGAAGCTGGAGGCGACCTTTGAATGGCTCTTCGCCGATTTGACATGCAAGTACGGAATGGACTGGAAAAGGCCGATACTGATATGGCTCGCGGCCGTTAACGTCTTCTTCCCACTCCTCTTCTTCTTAACCCAGAGCGTGGAAGGCGTTTCAGGTAACATGGGGTTCCTTGACTATGAGTACTTCAGCGTTGTGACCGCCACCACTCTTGGCTATGGCGACTACCATCCAGTGGGAGTGGGCAGGATTATAGCGTCTGTCGAGGCGCTGTTCGGAATGTTCATGTGGGCAGTATTCCTTACAGTCTTTGCCAGGAAGTACATGAGGTGAGTCTATGAAAGTTGGACTGATCATTAACCCCATAGCGGGCATGGGAGGCAGGGTTGCCCTAAAGGGCACCGACGGAGTCGTTGAGGAAGCGATTAAGCGCGGTGCGAGACCGGTAGCTTCTGATCTGGTCAGGCTTTTTCTGAGAGAGCTTTCCCACTATGAAGAAGCCCGCTCGATAGAGTTCCTGACCGGGCCAAATGGTCTCGGTGAGGATGTTTTTAGGGAGTTCAACTTCCCCTTCGAGGTGATACAACACAGGGAAATAAGCTCTCGTGAAATCCTTGGAGTTAAGATACCGGATACAAGTTCGGAAGACACGCGAGAGCTCGCCAGGCGCATGCTCGGGAAGGCTGAGCTCATAATCTTCGCTGGCGGAGATGGAACGGCAAGGGACGTTCACTCGGCCGTCGATGAGAAGGTTCCGATTCTAGGAATTCCTACCGGCGTCAAGATGTACTCGGGAGTTTTTGCAACCTCCCCGGAGGATGCCGCCAGGGTTCTCGTAGAGTGGCTCAGGGGGCGGGCAAAGCTCGTGGAGAGGGAAGTTAATGACATAGACGAAAACGCTTATCGCCACGATGAGGTTAAAGCAAGGCTCTATGGAAGGGCCCTCGTCCCCTACGTCGAGACCCTTGTCCAGGGGAGCAAGGAAGCGACCCCACTCGACGAGGAGGAAGAGCTTGAAGCTATAGCCGAGGCATTGGCCGAGGAAATCCTTGAAAGCGATGGGATTTACTTCCTCGGTGCTGGCTCGACGGTAAAGAGGATAAAGGAGAAGCTCGGTATAGAGGGAACCCTTCTTGGTGTCGACGTAGTCCAGGTGAAGGACGGAGAGGCTGAGCTTTTAGTTAAAGATGCCACCGAGAAAGACCTTCTGGAGTTTGCTGACAGAAATCCCAGGATAGTTGTCACTGTGATCGGAGGTCTCGGATTCCTCTTTGGCAGGGGCAATCAGCAGTTTTCTCCAGAAGTCCTGAGGCGCATTCCAAAGGAGAACATAATCGTCGTTGCGACGCCTTCAAAGATTGAAAAAGGTACCATTAGGGTATATACCGGTGATAAAGAGGTCGATGAGAAGCTCAGGGGTTACATCAGGGTTCGTGTAAGCCCCTGGATGGAACGTATGGTGAGGGTTATTTAGATAGGTCTCTTAGGCATAGAACAATAAACATAGGGAAAGGGCATTAAGTCTTCAGACCTTTTACCAGCTCCTCCATGACTCCGAGGAAAGTTTCGACCTCTTCGAGGCTGTTGTAGACATGGAATGAAGCCCTCACCGTCCCGTTTATTCCAAGCTTTTTCATCACCGGCAAAGCACAGTGGTGGCCGGAGCGGACCATTATGTTGTGGTCGTCGAGTATAGCAGCGACGTCGTGGGGGTGAAGTCCAGGCACATTGAAGCTTACGACTCCTGCATGCTTCTTCAGGTTCCTCGGTCCATACCACGGGACCTCGAGCTCGTCGAGGCCTTCGGTGGTTCTCTTAACAAGCTTGTGCTCCTGTCTCTCGATTCTGCCCAGCCCAATCCTCTCGATGTAGCGGATTCCTGCTGCGAGGCCTATCGCACCACCTATGTTCGGCGTTCCGGCCTCGAAGCGCTCTGGCGGCTCTGTGAGCTTATAGCCGTCTAGACTAACGTCCTCAATAGTCCCACCGCCTATGAGGGGCGGTTCGAATGTATCAAAGAACTCTTCCCTGATGTAGAGCACGCCTATTCCAGTCGGTCCCATGGGTCCCTTGTGGCCGGAGAAAGCCAAAAAGTCCGCGTGGAGCTTCTTAACGTTAACCTCCATATGGCCGGCGCTCTGGGCGGCGTCGACCACAAATATCGAGCCTTCATCCTTGGCAATCTTTCCAAGCTCTTCCACCTCATGGATCACTCCCAGCGCGTTCGAGACGTGCTGAACAGCGACAAGCTTTGCTCCCTTTATCTTCTTTTCCGCATCGCTTAAATCAAGGTTGCCTTCGTCGTCACCTTCTATGAACTCCAGCTTAAGGCCGAGTTTCTTGGCCAGACGCTGCCAGGGGAGCAGATCGGAGTGGTGCTCGTAGGGGGTAGTCACGATTTTGTCGCCCCTCTTGAATATGTGCTCTAGGCCAAGGGCAACTAAATTAAGGCTCTCGCTCGTGTTCTTTGTGAAGACTATTTCTTCGAACTTAGCTCCAATGAAGTCCGCAACGATCTTTCTGGACTCCTCATACTTGTGAGTCGCCATCTGGGAGAGCCTGTGAACGCCTCTGTGAACGTTGGCGCGGTACTTCAGGTAGTACTCGTCCATGGCCTCAACAACTGGCTTCGGCGTGAGTGAAGTGGCGGTGTTGTCGAAGTAAATCACCTCATTTGTAAGAGGTATGTCCTTCCTAACATCCTCCGGAATCCTCATGAAACCACCTCCAATATTCCGGCGCAGTCGTATATGATTCTAGCCATCTCCTCACCCTTTTTCGAGTCCTCAAGGAGCTTGATGATTATCTTACCGCTTGGATAGACGCTGACCTCATAGCCTTCCATCTCAAGGATCAGCATCATCCCGGGGAGAATCTTTTTGATGACGTAACCTTTTTCCTTCAGGCACTGCGCGGTTCTCGTTAGATCCACCTCGACCTTTCTATCCCAAGAATAGCCGCTTATCACTATTCCCTTCATGGTTACGCATGGCTTCGCAATTATCATGCTCTCACCAATTGAGAGCTTGAGAAGGAATGATTTATAGCTTTCCCAAACCGATGGTTAAGGACAAAAATGGGAAAATCAGCAGACCCTCGGAACAGGGTCTCCCGCAGGTGGCTCAAGGAATCTCTTTCCACCTATGCCTGTCTCAACTAAGACCTTTCCACGGTAGTCCTCTATAACCTCACCGATTATCGCCGCGTTCTTTCCTTTCTCCGTTTTCCTCATAGCCTCTAGGGCTTCTTCGGCGTGCTCTTTTGGAACTATCATGACGACCTTGCCCTCATTTGCTACATCGAAGGGGCTTATGCCGAGCATCTCACTTGCAGCTCTGACTTCGGGCCTTATCGGCACGTCGGCTTCCCTTATCAGTATCCCAACGTTTGCCTTCCTGGCCATCTCGTTGAGGGCGTTGCTTAAACCACCCCTCGTAGGGTCCTTCATGGCGTGGATGTTTTCCCAGCCAATGGTTTTTGCAACGGCCTCAACGACCTCCCAGATTGGGGCCACGTCACTCTTAAGCTCGGTCTCGAAGCTTATCCCTTCGCGATGGCTCATCAGTGCTATTCCGTGGTCGCCTATCGTCCCGCTGATGAGGACGACGTCGCCGACCTTCGCCCCGGCGTCGCTTATAGGCCTCTCTGCGATTCCTATACCTGCCGTTATGACGAACATGCCTATCTCATCCTCAACGACCTTCGTGTCGCCTGTGACTATTGGAACGGGCACTTCACTAGCGGTTTTGTCCATCGAGCAGAGGATTTTTTTCAGGTCTTCCCCGTCGAAGCCCTCTCCAATTATCATCGAGTTCGCCAGCGCGAGGGGCTTTGCGCCCATAACGGCCAAATCGTTCACCGTTCCACTAACTGCCAGTCGCCCTATGTCTCCCCCCGGAAAGAAGAGGGGCTTCACGGTGTGGCCGTCGATGGTAAAAACGATGTGTTTATCCCCGAAGGGTATTGTGGCCCCGTCGTCGAGGGCATCCAAGCCAATTCCACCCGCAGATTTCAGGCTGAGGTTCTTCAGTATGACGTCTCTCAGGAGCTCCTCCATTATTTCTCCACCGGCTCCGTGTTCGAGCTTGATTTTCATGCTTACCCCTCCATATTCATCTTGATGGTGAACACCTTTAACTTTTTCACAGCATCAGGTCTTCCTTCGTTAGATATCCCTCCAGGTAAAGTCCACCGAGGAAGGCTTGACCGACGTTTATTCCGTTGTCGCCCCTCGGCACCTCGTAGGTCGAGTAGAATCTCAGACCATTGGCCTCCACTATCTTCCTCACCGTCTTCACGATAAGTTCGTTGAACGCAACACCGCCGCTGATTCCGACGTTCTTAACCCCAAACTCTTTGGCTTTATCCACTGCTATCTCTGCGAATGCCCTTCCAAGGGCCAGGTGGACTGAATAGGCCACGTCCGCAGGAGAGGCATTGATCTCAAGCGCCTGCTGGAAGAGCTCCTCCACCTTTATGAGCTCGCCCCCCACAGGAACGCTGAAGCCGAGGTCGTTCTTGCCGCGAATGGCGAAGCTTTCAAGCTTCATTGCCGGCTCGCCTTCGTAGTGCCTTCTGTAGGCTACATTGAGCAGAACGGAGAAGGCATCGAGCACCCTGCCCGTAGATGATGCGTAACTCGTGTTTACCTCTTTCGCCAGCTGGGTGAGGAGGACGTTGAATTCAACCTTTCCGTAGCGGAGGCTTTCGATGGCCTTTGGACAGCACTTCTCTATTACCTCTTCCAGCTCCTCTATGCCGTATACCTTGCTTAAAATTCCCATCAGAGCCCTCAGTGGATAGTAGCTCGCCAAATCACCGCCGGGAAGTGGATAGTAATCTATGTGCGCCAGCCTTTCAACATCCTCGTAGGAGAGGTAGATCACCTCGCCGCCCCACGTGTGCCCGTCCGTTCCGTATCCGACTCCATCGACCGCTATGCCGACTATTTCGTCAAGGTTGTGCTCCGCCATGATCGAGGCTATGTGGGCGTAGTGGTGCTGGACCTGCAGGAACTCGACGCCGAGTTCGTTGGCCATTTCCATGGCGAGCTTGGTGGTGTTGTAGCCTGGATGGAGATCGGCCACGATTAAATCGAAGTCCCTAACCCTGAGAATCCTCTTGAAGTGCTCCACCGCCTCGCGCATGAACTCAAGGACTTCCACTTTCGACGTATTTCCTATGTACTGACTCGGATAAATCTTACCATTTTTGGCCACTCCGAAGGCGTTCATGAGCTCTGCACCGACCGCCAATCCTCTGTAGTCGAAGGGAATCTCTATTGGAAGCGGGACGAAGCCGCGGGAGCGCCTTATAACCGCCCTCCTCCCGTTGACGAACCTGACAACGCTGTCGTCGGCCCTGTTGAGTATCTTCCTGTTGTGGAGGAGGAAGTAGTCGGCAACGTCCTTCAGCTCCTCAAAGGCCCTCTCGTTGTCCTTGACCATTGGCATGCCCGGATAGTTGGCGGAGGTCATGACGTAAACAGGAGTCTTGGAGTAGTGGAAGAGGATGTAGTGGGTGCCGGCGTAGGGGAGCATCACACCGATGGTGTGCAAGCCGGGAGCGAGGTTTTCCGGAAGCGGGAAGGGCTCCTTCTTGCGGAGCGTCATGATGGGTCTTCTGTAACTCTTCAGTTCCTCCAGCTCTTCTGGGGATATGAAGGCGAACTCCTCTATAGTTTCCACGTCCTTCGCCATTATTGCGAAGGGCTTCTGTGGCCTGTGGATTCTCTTCCTTAGCTCGGCAACCACATCTTCCCTCGTCGCATCGCAGGCTAAATGTATTCCGCCGATCCCCTTGATGGCCACGATGTAGCCATTATCTATCAGCTCCGCGGCCTTTTTCAGCGGGTCGCCTATGAGCTCCTCACCGTCGTTGGTATATAACCGGTAGCTCGGCCCGCAGACCGGGCAGCAGACGGGCTCGGCGTGGTAGCGCCTGTTCACGGGATCTTTGTACTCGCTCTCGCAGAAGTCACACATCGGGAACTCTCTCATTGTTGTGTTCACGCGATCATAGGGTAAATCCTCAATAATTGTGAACCTCGGGCCGCAGTTAGTGCAGACGATGAATGGGTACATATAGCGCTTGTTGGTTGGGTCGAAGAGCTCCCTTAGACAATCCTCACATATGGCTATGTCTGGCGGGATTATCGAGTCTCCTCCGCTTCCCCCTTGGGAGCTCTTCTCGATGTAGAAGCGGTCAAAGCCCTGAATCGGAATCTCCCTCTTTTTAATCTTCTCGATCTTAGCTAAAGGGGGGAGCTTCTCTCTCAGATCTAGCAGAAACGCACCTATATCCTTCTCAGGACCCTCAACGACGATCTCAACACCTGCATCGCCGAGATTTTTGACGTAGCCCCTTAAACCATGCTCATGAGCTATCCTGTAAACGAACGGTCGGAATCCAACCGCTTGAACGATGCCCTGAACGTGAAGTCTGTAAGCCTTCATTCCTCTCACCGCTTTCTTCTTTGTTTTTACAGTCTTTATAGGTTTCTGAAACCAAAAGTTAAAAACTTGGAAGGAGTTTTGAACCTTTGGTGTCAGAACAAAGCCCCATATTTGTAAAAGATGCTGCATGTCCCCTCATAAGACACCATGCATGGCCCTATCGGCTGTCTTGGAGTGCAGGTCTTCCCAAAGTGTGGACACTGTGGAGGGAGTGCCAATCCACGCAGAATGGCACCGCAAAGACAACCCTTTTCAAGGTCGGGAAGCTTCGGGACTTCTGGATCATAGTATGTCCTTATCTCCAACTCTTTCCACTCCTTCTTGAGTTCGAGTCCGCTCTTGGGCATCACACCTAGAGCACGCCATCTGGCGTCTTTAACCTCAAAGAACTTGTCCACAAGCCGCTGGGCTGTAACATTGCCCTCGTATCTGACAGCCCGGGTGTACTCGTTGATGATTCTTGCTTCACCAGCTTTGACCATCTTAAGGAGCAGCAGAATCGCAAGTAACATATCCACTGGTTCGAAACCAGCTATAACCTGCGGGATGCCATACTCGGTGGTTATATATTCCCATCCCTTGACCCCAATTATCGTTGAGACGTGGCCGGGATCTATTAATCCGTGGAACTTTGTGCCCTGCTTCACTAGAGTTTCAACTGCGGGGGGCGTTAGGCGGTGAACGGAATATATTTTGAAGTTCTCAAGCCCTTCCTCAACAACAGAATTGAGCATCCCAGCGGCCGGTGCAGTGGTGGTTTCAAAACCTGGACTAAAGTGAACCACTGTTTTGTCGGGATTTTCCTTGGCAAGTTTGTATGCATCATAGATAGAATATACTATCCTAACGTCATAGCCTTCGCTCTTTAGGTCGGCGAAGCTTCCTCTTGGGGTTGGTATCTTGTACATGTCCCCAAATGTCGTGAGAATTATTCTCTCGCCTTCTTCATGAGCTTGGCGCATTATCTCTTGCATCTTGACTATGTCTTCGACTGGCGTTATGCAGACGGGACAGCCGGGGCCACTGACGATTTTGACATTCTCTGGAAGTAGTGACCGGATTCCGCTTCTCGTTACAGTGTCCTCGTGGGTTCCGCAGACGTGCATGAAACGGACCTCTTCGAGACCATTTGCCTCTTCGTGGATTTTTTTAACGATTTTCTGGGCCAGTCTTCGATCCCTGAACTTCTCGAGCATCTCAATACCCCCGTGGGAGTTCCTCGCCCCGGGTTATTCTGAACACCTCGTCCCATGCTTCGAGTATCTCTTTAGCGCGCTCCTCGTCCAGCTTCTCTATTGCAAAGCCTGTATGCACGATCACGTAATCGCCAACCTTAACATCAGGAAGCAAATCAAGGCGAGCTTCCCTCTTTACGCCCCCGAAATCAACAATCGCAACGTTTCCGTTGATCTCAAGAACCTTAGCTGGAACTGCCAGACACATTTTTCTCACCTGTTTCTAGGTTTGTCTGGGACTTTTTAAATGTTGCATAAAAAAGAATTTCATATAACCTCAACTAAAGGGAGGATTCTCTAACTGCGAATTCTAGTTCTAACTTAAGGCCTGATGACACTCACAAATCAAAAATCCCAAGGAATAGCGGATTTGATATCCTTTTAGGAATGTATGATTATTCTATTGAGTGAATTGAATTATTTAAATTGCCGTAACTTTTTTATATAACGCCAATGACCTCGCAGTCAGTACTATACGGGGAGTGCTGGGGATGGACACTAAGGAACGGATATTGAAAGCTGCAGAAGAACTCTTTGCCGAGAAGGGCTACGATAAGACCACTGTTGATGAAATCGTTGAGAAAGCTAGAGTTGCTAAGGGCACTTTCTACAACTACTTTAAGAGTAAAGAGGAATTGATAAAAATCGTTGCTCTCCAGTCTCTGCCGTACTCAGCAATACGAGAGGAGCTTGAAAAAGAGCATGAGAACCTCGCTGATTTTCTGCACAGTATTGCAAAGGCGTACATCGTATATTACTGCGATCCTGTTCTGAGATCCCTGTTTTTCTACACACTAGCTGTTAAGGGTAAGATAAGAGAGGTTGAGGAAATTCACAGGAAATTCTGCACAGAGGCGATTTCCAAAGGTGCCAAGAAGATATCACAGCTCGCAAACGTGGATGAAAAAACTGCCATGGTTGTTTTTAAGGCGTTTTATGGAGCCTTATTTTCGAGACTTGTTTTTGCTGAGTATTCGTGTACCCCTGATGTTGATTATGTTTCGGAACTCATCCAGCTTATAGAGAAAAGCTTGAAAAACTAGCACTTTTTATGAATAATTTTTTAGATATTTCGCTTGTTATTGAACTATTTTATGCATCCCAATGGAAGTGCGAACGAAAGTAAATACAATATATCGCTTGATTAGATATTCGTTTAACTTTGGTGCCTTTTCGTGTCCATCTAGTAATTGGTATTCAAATTGTTGTCATGCATATGTGAATTGTTACGAATTTTAGCATTATCATGCTGATCTGAATACTATGATTTCTATAGACTAAAAAATCAACACTTTTAGTCACCATATTACTAAATGATCATAAATTTACACTGGAAAATCAATTATGTGTACAACATAATGTTAGAGAAAATTATTTAAATGGTTCATTACTCACACCATCTGAATAAACTGACTAGTCAGTCATCACGGGTTGGTGATGGGTATGGCAGAAAAGCGCATATCAGTGGTGTGTCCGTGGTGTTCCGTTGGTTGTAGATTTTACATAGTAAACGTCAATGGCTACCCAAAGAAGATCGAGTTCGACTACGACCACGACATCAGGAACCACGGCAAGCTCTGTCCAAAGGGTGTCGCAGCCTTCCAGCATCTCAGGCATCCAGACAGGCTTAAAAAGCCCCTTAAGAGGGTTGGCGAGAGGGGTGAAGGCAAGTTCAAGGAAATAAGCTGGGAAGAGGCTATTAAGGAAATCGCACAGAAGCTCAGTGAAATCAAGGAGAAGTATGGTTCGGAGGCTCTTGCTTTTCTCGGAAGTGAAAGGTGCTCCATAGAGGAGAACTACGTTCTTCAGAAGCTGGCAAGGGCTTTGGGAACCAACAACATTGAATATGTGTGTAGGATGTGTCAGTCAACGGCTGTTGCAGGTAAGGGGATGGTTCTTGGACACCCCGGTCTGACGAACCCCTTCGAGGACATTCTTAAGGCCAAAGTTATCGTCCTTTGGGGATACAATCCAGCCGCAACTAATCCGGTCTTCTTCGGCCAGTACATTGAGAAGGCAATTCTCGACAACAACGCCACCCTCATTGTCGTTGACCCAAGAAAAACGAAGACTGCCAAGTACGCAGACATACACCTGCAGCCATATCCCGGAACCGACCTTGCCATTGCGTTGGCTATGCTCAACGTCATAATCACCGAGGAGCTCTACGATAAGGACTTCGTGGCGGAGCGCGCGGAGGGCCTTGAGGAGCTCGCCAAGACCGTCGAAAAGTACACTCCAGAATGGGCTGAGAAGGTCAGCGGCGTTCCTGCCGAACTCATAAGGAAGGCCGCAATCACCTTTGCAACGGCCGGAACCGCCGCCCTGCTGACGAACGAGGGTGTGAACCAGCACGCCAACGGAACGAGGACTGTTATGGCTATCACTGAGATGATGGTTCTCTGCGGCTACTTCGGAAAGGAGGGCGTCATGTCTGGAGCTATACCCGGTGCCCACAACGGTATGGGCGCTGGTCTAATGGGTATTGGACCACACGAACTGCCAGGAAGATTCCCGCTCCACGCCGAGGAGCACAAGAGGAGAATTGAGGAGGCATGGGGCTTCAAGATCCCAGAGAAGCCTGGAATCACTTACGTTGAAATGATTGATGCAATCCTTGAGGGCAAGCTCAAGGCCCTCTACGTCATGGGAACCAACCCTGCCAAGGCCCTTCCGAACCTCAAGAAGGCTGAGGAGGCCTTTAAGAACATCGAGTTCCTCGTCGTCCAGGATATCTTCCTTACTGAGACCGCGAAATACGCCGACATAGTCCTTCCAGCGGCTGCATGGTTTGAGAAGGACGGAACCGCCATAAGCTTCGAGAGAAGGGTTCAGAGGAGCTTTAAGGCTGCTGACGCACCGGGAGAGGCCAAGCCTGACTGGGAAATCCTTGTTATGCTCGCTAAGGAGCTCGGCTTTGGAGAGTACTTCAACTACTCTGATGCAGACGACATCCTGAGAGAAATAAACAGAATCATTCCGCCCCTTGCTGGCGCGACACCCGAGAGGCTCAAGAAGAACCTCAAAGGCTGTATGATACCCTGCCCAGACGAGAACACTGAGGTTCCGAGGCTCTTTGTCCAGGGCTTCCTCACGCCAAACGGAAAGGCCCAGCTTATTCCTGTGGAGTATAAAGAGCCTGGAGAAGTCCCCGATGAGGAGTACCCGTTCTGGCTCACCAACTACAGGTTCGTTGGCCACTTCCACACCGGAACCATGAGCCACAGGAGCAAGAGCCTGAGCAAGAGGTGGCCAGAGGAGTACATTGAGATCAACGAGAACGACGCGAAGAGGCTCGGCATAAAGGACGGCGACCTCGTGAGAGTCGAGACCAGGAGGGCAGCGCTGGTTCTCAGGGCCAAGGTTACACCGCACATCAGGGAGGGCGTCGTTGCCGCGCCGTGGCACTGGGACTTCAACTACCTGACCACGGACGTCCTCGACGAATACGCCAAGATGCCGGAGTTGAAGACGGCCGCGTGTAGGATCTCCAAGGTTGAGGGGTGATTTAAATGAGCAAAAAGATATTTATCGATTTTAAGCGCTGCATTGCCTGTAAGGCCTGTGAAGTCGCCTGTGAAATGGAGCACGGGGAAGCGAGGATTAGGGTTTTTGAGTTCCCTGACTTGACCAGCGTCGCCTTCAACTGCCGCCACTGTGAAAAGGCTCCATGTATGGAAGTGTGTCCAGTTAACGCGCTCTCCAAGGACGATGATGGCGCAGTCGTTCTCGATCCCCTCAAGTGTATCGGCTGTCTCATGTGCGGTCTGGCCTGTCCATTCGGCATTCCAAAGATAGACGAGTACAACAAGATAATGGACAAGTGCGACCTCTGTGCCCACAGGAGAGCCGAAGGAAAGCTTCCTGCCTGTGTCTCAGCGTGCCCAACTGAGGCCCTCAAGTACGGCGACATAAACGATGTCCTCTGGGCCAGAGAAGGAAAGATAGTCGCCGAGCTTAAGGACATCGGCGACAGGACCAACGTCCTCGAGGCCTACCTCATCAGATGAAAGGAGGTGCCAGGATGAACGCCTCTCCCTTCATTATATCTTTTTTGATCCCCCTGCTCCTCGGTCCACTCCTGTTCAAATTAGACGGTAGAAAGGCCGATGTATTCATGCTCATCGCCGTTGTGTCTTCCTTCCTGGCTAATCTTGTGGGAGTCCTCGAATACCTGAAAGTCGGTGGCGCTCATCATATCGTTTACCTCGAAACTTCTTCCCTCGGTGAGGTCTACGGCGTTATAATCGACCCAATGAGCGTTTTGGTCGGTTTTGTCGTGAGCTTGGCTGGCGTGCTGTTCCTTCTCTACGCGGTGGACTACATGAGCGAGAGAAACAAGCAGCACCCCGTCTACTCTGATAAGGGCAGGTTCTATGCTTGGATGGTCATCTTCGTTGGAGCTACGCTGGCATTCATATACTCCTCCACGACGCTTCAGCTGCTCATATTCTTCGAGATAATGGGACTCGCCTGCTGGGGTGTCGTTGGGTATTATAAGGGCCCAAAAGCCGAGAGAGCCGCATACAAGGCCCTGCTTGTGCCGAACTTCGGTGCCATGGTGGGCCTCTACACCACCGTTGGCATTGGCATCCTCAAGCTCCATGATTTGAGCATCTATGCGCTCCAGAACCTGAATGATGAGCTCAAGCTTCTCGTGTTCCTTGGCGTAATGGTTGCGGCCTTTACCAAGAGCGCCCAGTTCCCGCTCTATTCATGGCTTCCGGATGCAATGGCGGCGCCGACACCTGCTTCCGCTTTTCTCCACGGTGCTGCAATGGTTGAAATGGGCGTTTACCTGCTCGCCAGGGTCACCCAGTTCATGCAACCGATTCCGGAGACAGCTTTCTACGTTATGCTCGTCTTCGTATCGCTAACTTTACTCATAGCAATCCTCTACTACCCGCTCCAGAAGGACGCCAAGAGACTCCTTGCTTATTCAACCATAGCAGAGGCAGGAGTGATGTACGTTGGCGTGCTCTATGCCGTGCTTGGCTCTGTCTATGGTCTCCAGGCGGCCATGTTCCAGCTGGCTAACCACGCTTTCGTCAAGGGTCTTGCCTTCCTCACCGCGGGAACCTTCAGTTACGCTTTTGGAACGCTCGACATGGAGAAGATTAAGGGCCTCGGAAAGCTCGTTCCGGTCGTTGGTGCAAGCTGGTTCTTAGCCCTTCTCGGCCTGGCTGGAGTTCCTCCGCTCGGCCTGTTCTTCAGCAAGGCGTATCTCTTCATGAACGCGTCTTCAATAACCAGCTGGGTTGGCTGGATTCCGCTCTTCCTAGTGTTGGCCGATGCCACGGTTTTCCTTGCGGTATCTCTCGGATGGATTAAGAGGATGGTATTCAGCGAGCCCCTCCAGGAGAGTGCAGAAGTTTCCCCGCTGATGCGCTTTGTCCTCGTAGTCCTGATAGTCCTGTCCATCGTTGCGCCGTTCCTAAGCGTGAAGCTCGTGACTCAGATAGGGTTCATGGGGTGATGTGGGATGATGGAAATTCCAATCGCGCTCTACTCACTCTCAGCGATTTCCGGCCTGATTGGAGACTTTAAGCGGAGCATTAAGATTTCAAGCGTCCTCTCAGCCATAGCATCCCTATCCCTTCTGGGCATAGCTGCCCACGCCCTGTCCAGGGGGCTTCCCGTTCAGGAGAGCTTTTTGGGCATTCCCCTAATCATAGACAGCCTCTCCCTCCCGTTCCTGTTCATCATCGCCCTGCTCAGCCTCGTGGTCTCAGTGTACTCCATCTCTTATATGGAAGTCCACAGAGATACTGGAAGACCACTGGCGTACACCATCCTCTACGGCACGTTCGTGCTGTCGATTGTATTCGTGGCTCTGACGTCAAACCTGCTCTGGTTCGTCTTCTTCTGGGAGCTGATGACCCTAGCTTCCTTCATCTTCGTGAGCTGGAGGGAGCAGGACGCTGGAATTAAATACCTCCTCACGATGCAGCTCGCCAACACGGTGCCCCTCTTCGTGGCCCTCGGCATAATCTACTCCGCCACTGGAAGCTTCAGCGTTGATTACGCCACGCTTAAGGAGGTTGCATCTTCCCTTTCTCCAGTCCAGCTCAAGCTGCTCTACGCGATGTTCCTCGTGACGTTCCTTGCAAAATCTGGAAGCGTGCCCTTCCAGTTCTGGGTGCCCGATGCCTACGAAGCCGCTCCCAGCAATATAGCCTCGCTGATGGCCGGCGTCATGGAGAAGATGGCGGTTTACGGTCTGATAAGGCTCCTCTGCAACGCCCTGCCATGCAGTGAAGGCATTGGTTACGTTCTCGTTATCGTCGGCATACTTACCATGACCTTCGGAACCCTCTATGCCCTCAGAGAGACCCACGCGAAGAGACTCCTCGCGTACTCAAGCGTTGGACAAATGGGCTACATCTGGTTCGCGGTGGGCATGGGTATGGTCTTCCTGACGATGGGCATGGAGAGCCTGGCTTACCTGGCCTTCCTCGCCGGAGTCTTCCACTCCTTCAATCACACCCTCTTCAAGGGGCTGCTCTTTCTCATCTCGGGCAACTTCGAGTACTCCGCCGGAACCGCTGACCTCAACGAGCTGGGCGGTCTGAGGAGGGCAATGCCGTACTCGTCGCTCTTCACCGTCATAGGTGCGCTCTCCCTCGCTGGAGTGCCCCTCTTCAGCGGTTTCCTCTCTAAGTGGATGATTTACCAGGCCGGCTACTACTCTGGAATCGGCCTCTTCGTCTTTGGCTCCGTAATGGCGGTGTTTATGAGCGCCGTAACCTTGGCATATTCGCTCAAGCTCTACACCTCTGCCTTTGGAGGCGAGCCAAACAAGTGGACTGAAAATGCTATTGAAGTGCCATCGAGCATGCTCCTTGGTGAGGGAATCCTGGCTTTAATCTCGCTCGTCATTGGAGTGTTCCCTGTCATCGCTTATCCACTCTTGACGATTTCAGTGAAGGGAAGCGTTGCCGTTACCATGAGCTCAATATCCACAGGCTTTGATTACTTCTCGCCGATAGCCCTTCTCCTTGTGGTTTCATTCGTTGCAGTTGCTTCGTACTTCGTCCTCAGGCCAAAGACCTTCGATGTCAAACCTTGGAACACTGGAGCGCTTTTCCTGCCGGAGGAGAGGTATGGAGCGAAGGCCAGGGACTATTACAGGCAGTACTTTACCGAGATGGAGGGCCTCTACAAGCTTGGAAGCGCCGCTGGCAAGGTCGGAAGAGTCCTTCTCTCTGCTCTGATGTCCGTCTACCTCGTTCTCGCCAGGGGCCTCGTCTACACCGGCAGGGAGAAGAAGCGCTCCTTCACCCTTGACGAGCTTCGCCACCGCACCGTCAGGTACCTGGACGAGGCATTCTTCGCGCCGATGATGGATCTAGTCAAAAACATCGCCGTGCTGGCAGCGGGCATCTCGGTGTCCATGAACGAGCTCTTCCTGGCTTCAATGCTGACCACGGTGATAATACTCGCACTTCTTGTGTTGTGAGGTGATGGTGATGGACTACGTAAGCATTATCGCCGCTCCAATCGTCCTCTTCCTCCTTCCACCGTTCCTTGACGGAATAGGGAGAAGGATAAAGGCGAGGATTCAGTACAGGAGAGGACCGCCTATAATGCAGACGTTCTACGACCTCGAAAAGCTTCTCAAGCTGCCGTCAGTGCTTCCAACTGAGGGCCCAATCTTCAGGCTGGCCCCGTACATAGCCCTGGCATCTGCCATTGCCGGCGGCCTAATGCTTCCCTTTGGAAGCGAGCCGGTGTTGGCTTTTGGAAAGAGCCTCATAGTGTTCTTCTACGTCATGGCTATGGTCAGCGTAGTGATGATACTTGCTGCTTTCTCCGTCCAGAACGCGTTCTCGCACATAGGCGGACACAGAGAGGTCATGCTGATACTCTCGATTGAGCCAGTGCTGGCCGTCGTCTTCGGTGTCCTGGCATTCAAGCTTGGAACGCTCAACGTCGCTGAGATGCCCTTCAGTGCTAACCTCTCGCTTTCCGTTGCCCTAGCTTACATCTTGCTGGCTTACACGGTCTACGTTGAGGGCGGATTCGTTCCATTTGACATAGCTGAGGCAGAAACCGAAGTAATCGGGGGCCCGCTCACCGAGTACAGCGGAAGGCTCCTCGGAGTCTTCAAGTACGCCCTGCTCGTCAAGAGGGTTGTCCTGCTCTGGCTGCTGGCGTCTATGATTGTGATTCCCGCCATGAGGTCTCTCGGTATAACAAGCTCAATGGCACTGCTCGTCGCCCAGCTGGTCGTTACGTTTCTGCTTTATTCGCTTGCCGTAGCCGTTGAGGCTGCAAACGCCCGCCTGAGGATCGACCAGGCGGTTTCCCTTAACAAGAAGGTCTTCCTGATGTCCCTTGCTGTCCTGATAATAGCGCTGGTGGGGTGGTGAATTATGGAGTGCAGCGTGTGTGCGGGTGGATGCAGATCGGCTGAAGTTGAGGACGTCCTTGAGGATGGTCATCTAAAGGAATTCGTGGAGAAGTTTAGGAGGGTAATCTTCGAGTGCAAGAAGCTGACGAGGAACCAGTACCTGTTCGTCGTTGATAGGGAGGCACTTCCGGAGATGGTCCTCCACTGGCACAACCATCCCGAGCTGAAAGAAACCCACTTCTCGATGGGAACAGGAACCGATGAGAGGAACATCGCCGGAAAGTTCACCTACGCTCCGGTAATAAACGTTGCCGTTGAGCCCGGAAACGGGGAGAGGAACTACTGGGTTATTCTGAAGGCCTACCTCGACGAGGACAACCCGGAGTTCCCCTCCATAGCCGCGAAGCTTCCAGCAGCCCTTTGGGCGGAGAGGGAAGTCTATGATCTGCTTGGCTTCAACCCCAAAGGCCATCCCGACCTGAGGAGGCTCGTCCTGCCGGAGGACTGGCCGGAGGGTGTTTACCCGCTCAGGAAGGACCATGACTACAAGGCCTCGCCGATGGATACGCCAAAGTGCTACTACAAGCCCGGGCCGCCCGACACAATGACGGTTCCGATTGGTCCGTACCACCTGGCGCTCGACGAGCCGGCCCACTTCAGGATATTCGTCAAGGGGGAAACGGTGGTTGACGTTGACTACCGCGGCTTCTACTCCCACAGGGGAATCGAGAAGATAGGAGAGGGAAGACTGACCTACAATCAGGTGCTCTTCATAGCCGAGAGAATATGTGGAATCTGTGGCTTCCAGCACTCGACGAGCTACGCCCAGGCGGTTGAAAACATAGCCGGCGTTGAAATCCCCGAGAGGGCCATGTACATAAGGACGATAATGCTGGAGATAGAAAGGATTCACTCCCACATGCTCTGGGCCGGTGTTGCGGCTCACCTGACGGGCTTTGACACGGGATTCATGCACGCTTGGCGCGTCAGAGAGCCTGTTATGTGGCTCGCAGAGAGGCTCACAGGAAACAGGAAGACCTACGGAATCAACATCGTCGGAGGAGTTAGGAGGGACTTCCTCGACTACCGCAAGGAGATGATAATGGAGAAGATCAAGGAGCTCAGGAGGCAGGTCGAAGAGTTCATCGAAATAGCGACCGGTACGGCAACCTTCGTCAAGAGGGCCGAGGGGGTTGGAATTCTGCCGTACAAGGTGGCCAAGGTTTACTCAGTCCTTGGTCCGAACGGAAGGGCCAGTGGGAGGAACATTGACATTAGAAGGGATCAGCCGTTCGCAGCATACAAGGATTTGGACTTCAAGGTTCCAGTCTACAAGGAGGGCGACGTCTTGGCAAGGTTCCTCATCAGGATGGACGAGGTGCTCGAGAGCATCTGGATAATAGAGCAGGCCATTGACCAGATGCCGGGAGGAGACGTCTTCGTGCCGATAGGGGAGCTTCCGGAGTATGAAGAGGCCCTAGGCTACAGTGAAGCTCCAAGGGGCGAAGTCATCCACTACGTCATGACTGACAAGAAGAACAAGGTCTACCGCTGGAAGGTCAGGGCGCCGACTTACAACAACCTGCCCGCCGTTCCGGAGATGCTCAAGGGCTACAGCGTTGCCGATGCCCCGCTCATCATAGCGAGCATAGATCCGTGCTACTCCTGTACGGAGAGGGTTCAGATAGTGGACGTTGAGACCGGAAAGGCCCAGACCCTGAACGAGCAGCAGTTCAACATGCTCTCAATACAGAAGGGCAAGGGGGTGGCCTGATGGCCCAGGCGATTTCTTTCACCGACAGGCTCAAGTTCTGGAGACGGCCCGAGGAGGAGGTTAAGAAAGCTCCTGTTACCACCTCCTATCCTTTCATCGAGATTGAGAAGCCGCCGGAATATAGGGGCATACCTCGCATAGATCCTCACCTCTGCATTGGTTGTGGAGCCTGTGTTAGGGCCTGTCCACCGGACGCGCTCACGATAGAGTGGGACTTCGAGAACGGGAGGAAGAGGATAGTCTTCAACGCCGCGCGCTGCATAAGGTGCCACCGCTGCGTCGAGGTTTGTCCAACCGGCGCGATGCAGGGCACAACGAGGTTCGAGATAGCGACGCCGAACAAGGAGGACCTCATCGAGGTCGTTGACCACAAGCTCTACAGATGCCCGCGCTGTGGGCGGTACGAGGAGTTCACCGAGAGGCAGATAGGGAAGATGTTCCAGATTCTGCCGGAGGAAGTCATTGACCAGCACGGCATAGCCGAGAGGGCTTTTCTCTGCAGGGAGTGCAGGATGGAGGAGAGCGCCAAGACCTTGGCGGTTCAAGGGCCCTATGCGGATAGCCTTCTCCTTTCCCTCTATCCGAGAGGCTCAAAGGTGATGGGTGAGAGGAGATGAGCGGGTTGAAGTCCGTTTGGGTCTTCCACGTTGACAGTGGGAGCTGCAACGGCTGCGACATAGAGATACTCGACGTGCTCACGCCCTATTACGACGCCGAGAGGCTTGGAATAAAGCTCGTGCCGAGTCCAAGACATGCCGATGCCCTCCTCGTTTCAGGCCCACTCACGAGGCAGACTTACTACGCTGTCAAAGCAGCCTACGAGGCGATGCCGCCGAAGCCGAGGATAGTTGTGGCCATAGGCACCTGCGCGTCCAGTGGTGGTATATTCTACAACGGTTACCCAATCTACAACCCGAACCCTGAGAGGGGAAGCGACAGGCTCAGGACGGGTGGAATAGAGGTCCTTTTGGCGGAGTACGGGAAAAAGCCCGACATGTACATTCCAGGATGCCCGCCAAGCCCTGAGGAAATACTCTACGGTTTAGCTCAACTCCTCGGCCTGAAGGAGAAGAAGATGAAGGGCGAGTACTACTATGCAGACGAGATTGAGTTCGTTCTTCCAGAGAGACCCATCGAGGAGAGGATTTACCTGACGCTCAGAGAATCCCTGAGGCGCGTCGTGGGGTACTTCGACAGGGAGAAGGTTCTCGAGGACTTCATGGCCCTCGTGGAAAAGGCTCAGGAGAGCGAGAACCCGAGGGAGAGGCTCCACGAGCTGGTCATCGGATACTTCCTGAGGGAGAAGGATTCCCGTGTGAAGTTCGCGATAAGGTTCCTCGAAAACGAGTACTGGAGGTTGAAGGATGCCTACGAAAAGAAGCACCTGGCACTTGTTAAAGCTGGTGTACGTTAATCCACCTTACGTCTCGAAGGCGATGGCACATTTCGCCGGCGACATGGCTGTGTTAGAGGAAATAGGCACGCTGAATGAGAAAAGCGTCGAGATAATCAAGGAGAGCCTCGGGGCAAAGGGAAACGAGATAGACCTGTCTATAGGCGACCTTATACTGATACCAGTGGAAAGGTTGCCCGAGGACGATAGGAAGCTCCTCTTAAAAGTCGCCCAGGAGCTTGGGGCGGACGCCAAGCTCAAGATAGTGAGGAGGTGAGGGTATGAGCCTTGAGTCTCAGTTCTTCCTACTGATGAAGTTTGTGATACCTGTTTATCTGCTGGCTTTCATCATCTATGCCGTCAGAGCCTTCAAGGGTCCAACGATAGCGGATATAATCCTCGCCGTTGACTGTCTCTCCTTCGATGTGGCAGCGTTCATGGCCATCCTTGCGGTTTACTTCAAGAGCGTTTACTTAGTGAGCGGGGCGATGATTTTGGCACTGTGGGGCTATCTGCTGGATATCTACATCGCCAAGCACCTAGTGAGCAAGGAGGTGGGAGCATGAGCGTTTTATTCTACATAGGAGCGCTTCTGATAGTCATAGGCGCCCTCTGCGATTTCTTCGGAGCGTTAGGATTACTCCGCTTCCCTAACTTCTACGTTAGGCTGCACGCCGCGACCGTGGGCATCATCGGCGGTGCAGCGGTTCCGCTCTTCGGCGTTGCCCTGCTTGCCCTTGGTGCGGACTTCCTACCCCACAGGTATGCCATAGCGGGAGCGAGCTTCATCACCGGCATAATAGTCCTCCTTGCCTCCCCAGCTGGAAGCCACGCTTTGGCCTATGCCGCTCACAGGGCCAAGCTCGTGGAGTGGGAGCCCAAAGTGGATCACCTCTGGGAGGTGAGGAAGAGTGATTGAAGTTCATCTGCTCATCCTCAGCCTTGCCCTCATCCTGGGATTCATAGCCAGCTATCTAGCGGTGATGGAGAGGGATCTGCTTAAAGCAGTGGGCTTTTCATCCGTCCAGGCAATAGCCTACGCAATAGCCTTCTACATCCTAATGGCGCCGGACATAGTTCTCACCTACATAGCGATAGCCGTGGGAATATACTCCGCCCTGCTGATATTCGCCATCAGCAAGACCGAGAGGTATGAGGTGGTGTGAATGAGGGGCAAAAGCCTCATCACGGCGGTTATAATCCTGACCTTCGCCGCGCTCATGACTTACGCTGTTATCTCACTCCAGGTCTTCGGTGAGGGTACTGGAGTTAGGCCCCTTGGCGAGTTTTACCTTGAAAACAGCTATTTCGGGGATTACTCTGCCAGGAGCCCTGAAGTTGTTACCTCAATCCTCTGGGACTACCGTGGCATTGACACGCTCTTCGAGACTGCAGTGTTCTTCCTCGCAATAATAGGCAGCCTGACCGTCTTCAGGCTCACCAAGGAGCAGGCGAAAGAAGTCAAGAAGGCTGAAAGCACTCCAACCGAGCTGACGCCAATAGTGAAGGACGTTACTAAAGTTATCGTCGTCATGATTCTTGCCGTTTCAGCTTCAATAGCCCTGCACGGTCACTTAACGCCTGGAGGAGGCTTCCAGGGCGGTTCGGCATTGGCTGTGGCACCGCTCCTCATAATAGCGGCATACTCAAAATACACTCTGGAAGGCCACGGCCTGGACAAAACCAGAGCTTTAATCCTTCGTTCCATCGGACTGCTTGGCATAGCCCTGGTTGCTCTGGTTCCCCTCCTCAGCGGTGGCTTCATCATGCAGAACCAGCCAATATTCCCGGCTGAGATTGAGAGTCAGCTTATCGGTGGTTCCCTAATCTACTACAACTTCTTCGAGTTCCTGGCTGTTGGCGTTGGATTCACGGCGGTGTTCCTCCTTCTGAGCATCCCAGAGGAGAAGTTCAAGAAAATCCTGGGGGTGAAGAAATGAGCACTTCAGAGTTCCTGTGGGCTTACCTCTGGGCCATCTTACTGCTCACGTTGGCGGTATCGCTGTATGGCATAATCGCTAGGCCGAACATGCTGAAGAAAATCATATCTCTCACGATACTAGGCGATGCCGTCAACGTCATGGTCGTTCTCATAGGCTACCGCCTCACCTATCCAATCGCCCCACCGATACTACCATCGCTCTCAAAGGAAGCGTTGGAAGGGTTCGTGAGCTCTGCCGTTGATCCACTTCCGCAGGCACTAGTGATTACCGCCGTCGTCATAGGAATGGCGGTGAACATGCTCCTCGCGGTGCTAGCGATACAGCTCTACCGCCTCTACGGCACGCTTGACGTGAGGGAGATGGCGAAGAGGGGTGGTGAGGAATGAGGGGGGTCATTCCAACGGCCCTGCTCGCGTTCATCACGTACATAATCTTCTCTGGTTCAAGCAGCCCCTACGACATGTTCACTGGAGCAGTTGTGGCAATAGGAGTGGGGTTGCTGATGGGGAGATACGTTGTCCAGAATGATGCCAAGGCCATGAATCCAGTGAGGTGGCTGTGGGGAGTCATTTACTTCCTCTGGTATATGCTCGTGGCAGAGACGAAGTCCCACATAGACGTCATAATCAGGATTATCACCGGCAACTACAACCCCGGAATAGTGAAGGTACCTATTGGTGTCGAGACGAGCTACGCTAAGACCCTCGTGGCGAACTCGATAACCAACACCCCTGGAACGGTCGTGGTGGACATGGACGACAAGTACTTTTACGTAAACTGGATTGACGTGACGACTCTGGACCCTGAGACGGCTAAGGGAGAAATCTCGGCGGACTTTGAGAGATTTGCAAAGAGAATACTGGAGTGAGGTGAGAGGCATGGACGTGGTTGGACTAACTCCTGTGATTCCGGTCATCTTTGCCTTTGCACTCCCCCTGACTTCGATCATAGTTAAGGGCAACAGGAAGATAATCCAAGCCTATGCACTGCTCGGCACGGGTTTAACCTTAATCAGTGCGCTCAAGCTTTTCGAACTAGTGTACTCATCTGAAAAGCCGCTGATATATACTTTTGGCGGCTGGACTGCTCCAATTGGCATAATTTATGAGGTTGACAGAACTGGGGCACTTATAACTCTCCTCACCGCCGCGCTGATGTTCCTCATTGCGATTTACAGCTACCGCTACCTAGAGCACGAGGAGGGTCTGGAGTGGTACTATACACTCTATTTAGGCTTGGAAGCTGGACTAATAGGTGTTTTACTAACTGGTGATGCCTTCAACCTCTTCGTCATGATAGAAGTCACCAGCATCGCAGCATACGCCCTCGTAGCTTTCTACAGGGGAAGGAAGGACGCAGTTCATGCTGCATTGAAGTATGCATTCATAGGTGCAATTGGTACTACAATGTACTTCTTAGCGCTTGGAATTCTCTACGGGGCTTTTGGTACGGTTAATCTTGCTGATTTGAGTGCAAAGGTTCATGGTTTGAGTTTTCCAGTAACAGGTTCACCAGTTGGTAATATTGTAATTGCTTCTGGTGTTGCTTTGGCTTTAGCTACGTGGGCTTTCCTCATAAAGGCAGCAATTGTTCCGAACCACTTCTGGCTTCCAGAAGCTCACCCAGCGGCACCAAGTCCAATCTCGGCAGTCTTGAGTGGTCTCGTAGTAAATGTTGGAGTTTACGCTCTGATTAGATTCCTCTACACTGTTTACGGTGGTGAACTCACACCGGGTCTAGCAAAAATCGTTGGAACCTTGGGGACAGTAGTCATAGCTCTCGGTGCGGTTTCGGCACTTTTCGGTGCACTCATGATGAACGCCCAGAGGGATGTCAAGAAGCTCATAGCTTACTCCACGATAATGCACATGGGCTATCTCTTCATGGCGGTTGGGCTTGGCACTCAACTCGGACTTCAGGCGGCATTATTCCACATTATCAACCACGCAATTGCTAAAGCATTACTCTTCCTTGCTGCGGGCATGTTCATCCACGCCATCGGTTCAAGGGACATCAATGATATGGCTGGTTTGGGCAGACAGATGCCAATAGCAACTCTCGGACTCGCAATAGCAACCCTCAGCCTCGTTGGAATCCCACCGTTCAACGTGTTCTTCAGCAAGCTGCTCCTCTTTGATGCGCTGATGGAGAAGAGCTTAGCCTTGGCGATGGTTATCGTTGTCAGCTCAGTAACTGCACTCGTTGCCTACATGCGCGTCCTCTACAAGATATGGCTCGGCAAGCCATCCAGAGAAGTGGCAGTGGGAGAATCTAAGAGCATGGCATTCGTGGTGCTCCTGCTGGCGGCTGCGGTTGTTGTGATAGGTCTTGCCGCGCCGGTAATACTCCAGCACTACATCGAACCTGCCGCGATCCAGACGATGGACTACAAGCTTTACATCCAGACCGCCCTGGAGTATGCGTCAAGATTAAAACTCCTCTAACCTCTCAATTTTTGGAGGTGTTGGAATGAGCATTGAGGCGGCAAAGCAGAGTCTCCTTCAGCGGATAAGGGAATTCTACGGCGACAACCTGCTCTCCGTGGTCTTCTATGGGGCACACCTAAAGGGAGGGCTTGATGAGATTGATGTGCTGGTTATAATCGATGAACCCTACGACCCGGTCAAGATCAACCGGGTGGCGGACTTTATAGAAAACATCAAGGAGCCCGTTGAGGAGGAATACGGCCACTTTATAGCCTTTGAGCTCTACACGAGGGAAGAGGCGGAGAACTTCCACTCGTCCTTCCTCGACGTTGCCAAGGCCCACGAGATTGCCTACGACAGGGACAACTACTTCCAGAACCTGCTAAGAGAGATGCTAAATCCGAAGAAGACTATAGAGTACGTGAAGTACATAAGCACCATCGAGTACATCCCAGTTGATGAGGAGAAAAGGGAGGAGCAATGATAGGAGCAGTTTTGGCCGGGGGGAGGGGCAGACGCTTCGGCGGCAATAAGCTGCTCTTCAGGATAGACGGGAAGCCGCTTGTTCTTTACGCCGTCGAAGCCCTTGAAGCCACCAAAGAAATAGATGGGATCGTCCTTGTGGCCTCTCCCGAGAATGCAGAACGTCTGAAAAAGTTCGGCTACGAGGTCATCGTTGACGAGCTGATGGTCGGCCCCATAGGCGGCATCTACACTGCATTGAGCCTCGATGATGCCTTCGTGGTGGCTGGCGATATGCCCCTGATAGTCCCAGAATTCGTTGATTACATAATTCGTGAATTCAGGAAAAGTGGGAAAGCAGTCTGCGTTCCGCGCTGGAGTAATGGATACATAGAACCCCTCCACGCGGCTTACTCTGAGAGATTCAGAAAAATCCTTGAGGAACAGATTAAGAGCGGAGACTACATGATAAGGAAAGCCATAGAGAGAGTCGACACTTGCTACCTGCCGATAGAGGAGCTCCCAGAGAGGTGGCGCAAGAGCTTCTTCAACGTGAACAGGAAAGAGGATTTACGGAAGCTTACCTATACCTCCTTCTAATCCGCCACTTCTTTGCCTTGGGCAGGTAGATTATTCCGGCAGCTGCAACGAACACCAGTCCGACAATGAACCCTCCCCAGTACCATGCGAGGAAGCTGATGCCAAGAAACAGATCTTTTAGGGTCTCGTATCGGCTCTCCTCTGTCCCGAGATCCAGAAAGAAGGCTAAGAGTGAGAGAAGACCTGCAATGGATGTTTCAGTCCATTCATTCGCCCCCATTAAGCGAATCTGCAATCGCCTGTGCCAGCATCTCAGCCCTCTCTCTTATCACCCCACTTGGCTCCTCGAAAAGGCCGAGCGAGCGTGGCTGGCAGCCTATGAGGACGAACTTTGCGTTTACCTTCGTTTTGAGGTACTGGACTAAGAATTTTAGGGGCAGACTGTGTGTCGAAACCGCCTCACCGAGTGTTCCCTCTGGATCGGCGACTACGAGCTCTCCGTGCTCCCCGCCGAAGTCAACGGCATCGACGAAGATAACCAGATCAGGCTTGAAATCCACTATCTTTCCGGTGTAGCTCTCAGGCACTTCACCGCAGTTGATGACTAAGACGTTCGGGCTTTTGACGAACTCCGCCAGCATCTCCGCCACAAGGACACCAAAGGCGTCGTCCCCCCTAAGTTCGTTCCCTATGCCGCAGATAACGATACGTTTAGCGTTCTGAAAGAGTTCTTCAAGCTCCATAGTTTCACCCCAAAATAAAGAAGGATCAGAGCTTCCCCGCAACTTCCCTTATCCTCTCTGCAAACTCCGTCCTGAGGAGCTCCTCGGGCTTTCCTATCTTCTCCTCGAGGTCGTCGTAGAGCGGGATACCAGCCAGATAGGGCACGCCGAACTCCTCTGCAAGAGCCTCTATGCCCTTCTCGTTGTTTCGTTGCTCCGAATGAAGTTTCATGTTCTCGACGATACCGAGAATCTTGTAGTCCCTCTCCTTCAGGAGGGTAAGAAGCTTTCTGACGATGTTGAGGGAGAGCTTTGAAGGTGTTGCCACAACCAGGAACTCGCCCCTCTTAAGGAAGCGAAGGACATCTAGGAACTGGTCACCGAGACCGGGAGGCATGTCGATGACGAGGTAGTCCAGCTCGTCCCAGCGGGTTATAGTGAGGAGCTCAATGAGCGCATCGCTTATCTCCATGCCCCTCATGGGTGTTGGTTTATCCTCCGAGTAGTAGACGATGCTCATGAACTTTATTCCGTGAACCGTCGGCGGGACGACGCCTCTGTCCTCCTCAGGGAAGTCCTCCGGCTCGAAGCCGAGGATTACGTGGTCGCTCGCGCCGTGGAAGTCGATGTCAAGGAGGCCGACCTTATAGCCCTTCTCCGCCAGAACAAGGGCGAGCGTTGTTGAAACCAGCGACTTTCCAACGCCGCCCTTGCCGCTGACGACGGGAATGATGCGCTTCACATTTTCAAGGCGAGCCTCTATGCCCTTGACGCGAGGGTCTATGGCTATCATGCCTCCCCCTCCTTCTCGATTTTTATCCCGCTTATGTAGACCCCCCTACCCTGTACGACTTCGAAGTCCCTGCTGCCACACTTTGGACATGCCAAGAAGGCGTGAACTACCTCGGGGATGAAGTGGATGTCCTCTTTGATGCGATCATCGAAGCTTCCCTTCACTTCCTTGAGCTTCCACTCGTGACCGCAGTCGCGACACTTGAAAACTGCCTCCTCCTCGACGAACTCTATCTCCGCACCCTCCCCGATGGTGCCCTTGAGAAGCTCCTTCATGGCAAACTCGACTATCTCGGCGTTAACATCCTGGAGCTCTCCGAGGACTACTTGAATTGCCAGAAGCTTTTTTGCACCTTCTCTTTGAGCGTAGTCGAGGGCGGTTCTAACTATTCCATCAGCCAGAGCCCATTCGTGCATTGTATCACCACCAACTTTTTCAGTGCTATCCTTAAAAAGGGTTAAGTTTTTAACCCTATGTTTATGTCTTCCCCTATCCGGGATTAAAACTTCCCAATTCTGGCCTCAAAAGGCTTTTAAGTCTCCAATTAGACCCCTCTCAGGGAGAGAAATGGGACACAAACACTCCCACAGGGCCATGAAATCCCGTATGGTCTTCTCTATAATCCTGAACTTTGTCATTACGATAGCCGAGGTCATAGGTGGAATTCTTTCCGGAAGTTTAGCTCTCCTGAGCGACTCGCTCCACAACTTCAGCGACACTATGAGCCTTCTGGCGAGCTACATAGCGATAAGAATCGGTGAGCGTGAAAAGAACGAAAAGTACACTTTCGGCTATAAGAGGGCCGAGATACTCGTCACCTTTGTCAACTCTGCCGTCCTCGTCGGCGTTGCCCTCTTCCTGCTCGTGGAGGCCTATAAGCGCTTCAGGAATCCCAATCCAATAGACACAGGGCTCATGCTTGTGGTGGCGGTTATTGGACTTCTGGCTAACCTTCTCTCCGTTCTCCTCCTCCACGAGCACGCCCACGAGAGCATCAACGTTCGCTCCGCTTACCTTCATCTTGTGAGCGACACGCTGTCTTCGGTGGCTGTGGTGGCCGGCGGTCTGGCCATAAGATACTACGACCTCGTCTGGATAGACCCACTTGTCACTGTGTTCATTTCCCTCTACATCCTCCGCGAGGGCTACGATATACTGAAAGAAAGCGTTGATGTTCTCATGGAGGCATCGCCCGAGCTCGACTTCGATGCAATAAAGGCAGAACTCGAGTCAATTCCCGGCGTTAAAAATGCTCACCACTTCCACGCATGGCGCATTGGAGAAAATGAAACCCACTTTGAGTGCCACGTTGATGTGAATGACATGTCCCTAAGCGAGGCTCAGCGTATCATTGATGAGGTCGAAAAGATTCTGGAGAAGTATGGAGTAACCCACGTCACAGTGCAACTCGAGGTGAACCGCTGTGATGACGACGATGTGGTATGCAAGAGTTAAGCGCTTTCCTTGCCTTCGGGCTGTGCTTGGGCCTTTTTCCTTTCTCTTCTTGAGAAGGTATGCAAAGGTCACTATCCCAAGGATGGCCTTGGCTCACCTGTACCGTAAACAGCCCCGAGGAGCATGAACTTGAGGTGACCCTTCCCCACCTCATCCCAGACCTCTCTCACGAGGAGAACGCCATCACCGTAGTATGCCCAGAGGAAAAGGAACGCCAATGGATTGACGGCTTCCAGAAGGAGTGGAGCCTCTGAGCACCTCGGCGAAAAGGGTGAAACAGGGAAAGTGAGAGCGCCACTTTGGTTCTCCATGTTTCTGAACTTGGGAGGAAACTACTCATACCTTGCCTCTTGTTTTGGGGCCGGAAAGTACGTGCACGATAGTTTTAACTCCCGTCACCAGCCACATCGCTAGGAGCAGCCAGTACAGGGCGAAGCCAAAGTTAACGATTGAACCTATTCCGAACGTCGTCCCAACGTTGTATGTGGCACTTACGTAGGCTCCAAAGGGGAATATAAAGGCCCACCAGGCCAGGCTGTATGGCAGGTTGAGCTTTCTGATGTAGTGGGTGGTCAGCAGGACTGCCATGACGAACCACCAGACGCCGAAGCCCCAGAAGAACAAGCCGAAAGCTAAGAGCGGTTCCTTGACGGTTATGAAGTCGGAAGCTTTAACGAGGGCGTAGAGGGTTGAGGTTCCAGCTCCTATCGGACCGAGGTTTATCCATATCGAAGGCGCTATGCCGCAGGGCATCGGCTCGTGGGTTATGAGTCTGTACATCACGATGGCAAAGAGTGCTAAATACAGGAAGAACCCAGCGCCCCAGGCGAAGTAGTTGATGAAGGCCATAACCTCTCTCGCAGTTCCAGAAGCGAGTGTCATGAGCTTCGCCCCGCTTATCGGAATGACTATCAGCCCCACCGGCGGAATGAACCAGGCGGGTGTTATGGCCTTGGTATCTACTCCTTCGCTCGTGAAAACAAGGTATGGAATCATCAGGGCGAAGAATATCGTCAGCGGTGTCCCGGCGAGCCAGAAGGCCCACGCCACACTTGTATTCCCGAAGACCGTGAGGTAATCGGCCGAGAGCACGAGCATCGCTATGGCTATCGTTCCGTAGAAGTTGCCGAGGACTGGATGGTGTAGATCCGCCAGAGCGTTCTCTCGGTATTTGATCCATCTGAGAACCCACGGAATCAGCAGAACGAAGAAGAGGACGGTGTTGAGATAAACGAGGAACTCGGCGAAACTTTCAAGGATTGTGAGCTTTGAGGAGTAAGCTTTGCTCACCAGTACCAAAGCTCCTGTGCCCATGACGCTCGCGAACCAGCTTGGGGCGAAGTCCTTCACGTTCAGCTTCATATCACCACCAAAATATATGAAAAAAATTTCATATATAAACCTTACCGCAACTGAAAGTTCAGAACTCGTGCCGTCCGAAATCGCCTTTGCTCCTCCACTCGGGGTCCACCTTCAGTGCTCCCTTCAGTAAGGCCTCCACGAGGTCTTTCACCCTTCCGCTTGCGCCTGTGATGGCCTCTATTCCCATGGTGTTGAAGTAGGCGATGGCCCTCCTCCCCATGCCGTAGGCAAGGACGACTTCTCCCCCGTGCTCCTTAATAAAGGCGGGCAGGTCGCCAGGCTCATGCTCCTTAAAGGGTACCTCTATAACCTCCGATCCTTTAACTTTCCCATCCTCGACGTCGATGAAAACGAAGTATCTGGCCCTTCCGAAGTGCTCGCAAACCTCGCTCTCAAGGCCGCTATTGTCCTTTATCGGCACGGCTATCCTCATGGTATCACCACTAATTCATGAAAACTCATTCATTAAAAACCTGCCGCAACCAAGGGTTGATAACACCTGGGTTCAAAAATGATTAAAAGCGTGTTACTTTTACTGTTATTGGTGATACCATGCTCGCGCTCAACCGTCTCGTGGAGGAGAGGGACGCGGAGAAAATCCTTGAATACGCCCGCGAGTTCCATGGCCATGTTTGTCCATACCTAGCCCTCGGAATAAGGGCTTCACTGATAGCAATGGAGGAACTAGGTGTCGGAAGGCTTGACTATTCTGGAAGCGTCGATGAGTCCATTCTTGCCATAGTCGAGGTCAACAGCTGCTTTACTGACGGCGTCCAGGTAGCTACAGGCTGCACGCTGGGAAATAACTCCATGATATACATCGATCTCGGCAAGACAGCCCTGACTCTCGTCAAACGCTCCACATGGGAGGGCGTTAGGGTCTACACCGATGCTGAGAAGCTGAGGAAGTACTACCCTCCGGGCACAACCGAGCTCTTTAATAAGGTCGTTAAGGAACGGAAAGGAACCCCTGAAGAGCGGAAGCGCCTCTGGGGGCTCTGGGAATCGATTGCTAAGACCATGCTTTACCTGCCAAAAGAAGAGTTCAAAATCGAGCGCGTCAAGGTTCCGCCAATCGAGCAGGCGCCGATAGTTGAGAGCGTCCGCTGCTCCCGCTGTGGCGAGCTGGTCATGTCCACGAGGATCGTTTACATCAACGAGGAGCCTCTCTGCATGAGATGCGCTAATGAGAAGTATCACGCCATCATCGGCAGAGGCATAGTCGATGTCAACAGCTTTAGGGGGTGCTGAAATGAGGAAGGCTCTGGCTCTACTTCTCGTTCTGCTGGTTGTCTCTGTAAGCGGGTGCATAGGCACGACGGAAAATCCAACCAATACTGCAACCACAGAGGCCAGTTCGGCTTACGTAACTGTGACGGATCTGCTCGGAAGAACCGTTGAGGTTCCGGCTCAGGTCACCAAGGTTGTAGCCGCTGGACCCGGAGCTTTGAGGCTGATGGTCTATCTCAACGCTAGCGGCATGGTGATTGGAGTCGAGGACTTCGAGAAGCGCTACAACTACGGCAGGCCCTACATAATAGCCCATCCCGAGCTCAAGGAGCTGCCCACCATAGGGCCAGGTGGCCCCGGAAAGCTTCCCGATTTGGAAGCACTGGTTAAGCTCAAACCGGACGTGATATTCATCACCTACGTTGACGCCAAGACCGCTGACGACATCCAAGAGAAGACAGGCGTCCCAGTTGTAGTCCTCAGCTACGGCCAGTTGGCTACCTTCGACGACGAGGAGCTCTTTAAGTCCCTCGAGCTGGCAGGTAAAATCCTCGGAAAGGAGAAGCGCGCGGAGGAGGTTATAAACTTTGTCAAATCCATCCAGGACGACCTCATGAAGCGCACCGAGAACGTTGAGAGTCCAGCTGTTTACGTCGGTGGAATAGGCTACAAGGGAGCACACGGCATAGAGAGCACCGAGGCCAAATATCCACCTTTTGTGGTTGTTCACGCCAAGAACGTCGCTGATGAGCTCGGTGACGGGCACAAGTTCATTGATAAGGAGCAGCTCCTTGAGTGGAACCCGGACTACATCTTCATCGATGAGGGCGGCCTTAAGCTCGTCCTCGATGACTACCAGAAAGACCCGGACTTCTACAACTCCCTCAAGGCCGTCAGAGAGGGCAACGTCTACGGAATCCTCCCGTACAACTTCTACACCACTAACATCGGAACCGCTTTAGCGGACGCCTACTTCATCGGAAAAGTCCTCTATCCAGAGCGCTTTGAAGACATAGACCCCGTCGAGAAGGCCGACGAGATATACACCTTCCTCCTCGGGAAGCCCGTCTACAGCGTCATGGCCGAGCAGTTCGGCGGTTTCGGAAAGATCGACCTCGCCAACGGAACCGTTAAGTACTCACTGCCTACTTCACCGTGATGGCCATGGACTACGAGGGTTACGTCGCCAAAAAGCTGCTCGTTGGCCTTTCCCTCTTTCTTATTCTCGTCCTGGTTAGCCTGTACTCCCTCGCCCATGGTGCCTACAGCCTCACGATTGGAGAGGTTATGAATGCTCTTCTCGGTGGTGGGAGCGGGAGCGCCCATCTCGTCGTCTGGAACATCCGCCTGCCGAGAATCGTTGCTGCTATTCTTGTGGGGGCTTCTCTGGCCATAGCCGGAGCGGTCATGCAGGGCTTCCTCCGGAACCCTCTCGCCACTCCGTTCACGATAGGCGTTTCACACGGGGCGATGTTTGGCGCCTCCCTGGCGATACTCCTCGGAGCGGGCTACGCGGAAAGCTCGGGCAGGATTTCGCTCAGCAATCCATACGCGGTGGTTATCTTCGCCTTTCTCGGGGCGGTAAGTGCTACCGCGGTTATCCTTGCCCTCGCCAAACTCAAAGGCATCAGTCCCGAGGCCATAATTCTTGCCGGGGTGGCAATGAGCTCCCTCTTTGTGGCCCTAACGACACTCGTCCAATACTTCGCCGACGAGCTCCAGCTGGCTTCAATGGTCTACTGGAGCTTCGGCGATCTTGGCAGGGCGACGTGGAGGGAAGACGGAATAATGTTTGCCGTTTTCATTCCGGTTTTCCTATACTTCGTTATCAAGCGCTGGGACCTTAACGCCTCGGCGATGGGAGATGATGTTGCAAAGTCGGTCGGTGTAGAGGTCGAGAGGGTCAGACTTATCTCGACGTTTTTGGCTGCACTGATAACGGCAATCAGCGTGGCCTTCGTTGGGGTAATAGGCTTCGTCGGCTTAATAGCTCCCCACGCAATCAGGCTTATCGTCGGCGGTGACTACCGCTTCCTCATTCCCCTTTCTGCTCTAACCGGGGCTCTGCTCCTCCTCGCGGCGGATACAGTTGCGAGGCTGGCTTTCTCACCGATGATCCTGCCCGTTGGCGTTGTAACCTCCTTCCTCGGTGCGCCGACATTCATATACCTCCTCATAAGGATGGAGGGGCGGCGATGAAGGCAGTAAAAGTCAGAAACCTGCGCTTCACCTACAACGGCTCCGAGGTGCTGAGGGGAATAGACCTCGAGGTCGAGGAGGGCGAGTTCATAGTAATCCTCGGACCGAACGGCGCTGGAAAGAGCACGCTCCTGAGATGCATCGCAGGAATCCTTCACTGTGAGGGTGTTGAGGTTCTGGAGAGACCCATCGAGAGCTATCCCAGAAACGAGCTCGCCAGGGTTTTAGCATATGTTCCCCAGAGATGTGAACCTGGCTTTATGACTGTCTTTGACACGGTTCTCCTCGGCAGGAGGCCTTACATGGGGCTGCGGCCCTCGAAGAGGGATATTGAGGTTGTTAGGAAAACCCTCGAAAAGCTCGGTATATCTCACCTCGCCCTGAAGCCGACCAACAGACTGAGCGGCGGTGAGCTGCAGAAGGTCAGTATAGCGAGAGCGTTAGCCCAGGAGCCGAGAATCCTCATGATGGACGAGCCCACCAACAACCTCGACCTGAAGAGCCAGCTCGAGGTGATGGAGATAGCCCGGGATTTCGCGCTCTCGGGAGGAACTTCTATAGTCGTTATGCACGACGTCAACTTAGCCCTTCGCTTCGCCGAGCGCTTCGTCTTCATGAAGAATGGAGAAATAATAGCCGACGGTGGGAGGAAAATCCTCAAGCCAGAGCTTTTCGAAGAGGTCTATGGCGTAAAAGTTGAGGTGGAAGAAATAAGGGGAATTCCAGTGATCGTTTCCCTTTCACATCTCGGCTTCTCCGAGGAATTCAAGTAAGTCAAGTAGCCTTCTGTCTTTGACTTTCTCGATGACTTTGCTGGCTTCCTCCGCCTCAATCTTGCCGTCCTTGTAGAGGGCTATTGCCTTTATGGCCTCGAAGAAGTCCGCCAGCTCGGGCATTGCGTTGGCGAACATATCCATGTGAAGGTATACCATCTCGAACTCGTCGTCAAGCATGAGCTGCCAGATGACGTCTATGAGCGAGTCAAAGGCGACGTCTTGGTACTCAGTTCCTTTGGCGCTCATCGCCGCGTAGAGGCACTCCTGCAGTGCCGCCTCGTAGTTCTCGTCTTCCTCGAATATCTCCTCGAAGGCAAGGTGTATCTCTGCCAGCAGTCTGCTGTTGTTCACGGCCTTGGGAATAACTTTAGCCAGCAGAGCCTTGGCCCTGTAAGGCTCGCCGGCTTCGAATATGACGTATGCCCTGTAGACCTCGACGTGGAGGACTTCCTCCTCCTTTCCTAGCTCTTCGTAGACCTCCTTGGCTTTCTCCAGCAGTTCGAGGGCCTTCTCGTACTCCTGTATCTCTTCGTGAATGAGGGCCATGTTGTAGTACACCTTCGCCACGTTCTCCCTGTTGCCCTTCGCGGTTTCCTCCTCGAGAAGAGCGCGGTAGAGGTCGAGGCTCTTCTCCAGCTCTCCGATGAGGTAGTAGAGGTCGGCCAGGTTGAACTTTGCCTCGAAGGTATCCATCTCCTCCGCCAGATTTTCGAACTCGTGTATCTTGTCCACGTCGAGGAGTGCATGGAAGTAGTAAACGATGAGCTTGTACAGTTCCGGATCCTTACACTCGAGGGCCAGCTTCTCGGCCCTTTCGAGAACCTCTTTTAGCTCCTCGTCCGAGAGCTCATCGACCTTGTAGTAGAGAAGGCTTGCCACCTTTTTGCAGTCCTTCTCCTCGATAGCCTTCAGAATTTCTTCCATTCCCAAACACCTCATACGGATTAACACTCTCAGGTATTTAACGCTTTGGCATGCTTAGGTTTTTAATCCCAGAATGGAACATTAGACCATGCTTGAAGTGATATTCCTTGGCACCGGCGGTATAATGCCTAACCGCGAGAGGAACGTCCCGGCCATAGCGCTCCGCTACAAAGGTGAGATTATCCTCTTCGATGTTGGAGAAGGCACGATGAGGCAGATGAGCACTGCCAAGCTCAGCCCCATGAAAGTCGAGAAGATATTCATCACGCACTTCCACGGCGACCACTACCTCGGCTTGGCCGCGCTAATCCAGACCATGAACCTTTGGAACAGGGAAAAGCCTCTCCACATCTACGGACCCAAGTACACCTTCCGGTTCATCCAGAATTTTCTCAACAGCGGCTTCTTCAGGCCAGGCTTTGATATACACGTCCATGAGATAGGTGAGGTAAGGCTCAAGTTTGGTGATTACGAAATCTGGAGCTTCAAAGTTGAGCACGGAATTCCTGCTCTGGGCTATGTCTTCAAGGAAAAGGATAAGCGTGGGAAGTTCCTCCCCGAGAAGCTCGCAGAATACGGCCTGAGCGAGGGGCCAATTCTGGGGAAGCTTGAGAAGCGGGGTCAAATCGAGTGGAACGGTCGAATAATCCGCCTGGAGGACGTGACCGGACCGAGGAGGAAGGGTGTTAAGGTGGTTTACACCGGCGATACCGAGCCGTGCGAGAGGACGAGGCTCTTCGCCGAGAACGCTGACCTGCTCATCCACGAGGCGACCTATCTGAGGCCGGAGGATAGAGGGGACAGTTACCACACCACCGTTGGGGAGGCCTGTGAGATAGCCAAAAAGGCCAAGGTTAAACTTTTGGCGTTGTTCCACAGAGCGTTCCGTTATACTTATGACGAATACATGGCAAAGGCCAGAGAATTGTGCGATGTCCCCTTTGTTATCCCTAAGGACTTCGACGTTCTGACTTTCAAATCCGGACGCTGGGAGATGAGAAACCTTCTGGAGGATTGGCAATGAGCTACCTGCGCTACGTCAAGCTTATCGGAACCATGCATGTCTCCCCAAAGAGTAGAGAAGAGGTAATAAGTACCATCCTTTCTGAGAAACCTCACGCAGTTGCGATAGAGCTCGACAGGGCACGTTTCCTGGCTATGAAGCAGAACAGAGAGCTAACGCTGGAGGAATCCCTCCGCTATGGAAAGAAAGGGCTTATAAACTACGTTCTGGCTAAGGTCGAGGAGAGGCTTGGGGAAGAGTTCGGCATGAAGCCGGGAGAGGAAATGAAGGCAGCTATAAGTGCTGCCCAAACCCTCGGCGTCCCGTTATACCTCATCGACGAGGACATCAACGTCATCTTAGCGAAGATAGCCGCGACCCCATCGCGCGAGAAGCTCCTGATGGCGCTTGAGGCTTTGAGCGTCTTTTTGCCTGTTGGGGTCTCTGGGAGCTCTCCCGATGTTATGGCAGACTACAAAGTTATGATGATACAGTTCAGGTTGCGTTACCCCTATCTCTACCGCGTTCTTGTGGAAGAGCGCAACGAGGTCATGGCGAGAAACCTAATCTCAATCGTCAACTTCCTGAAGGCTCAAGGCGTTAAGAAGCCGAAGGTTGTGGCGGTAGTTGGCCTCGGCCACAAACCTGGCATTGAACACTTGCTAAACTCTGCAAAGGAAAAAGCATTTATATCTTCAAGTTGGAGCTACTACCAGTGATCGACATGGAACACAGGCACCTTAAATGTCCCCTCTGCGGAGGGACAGATTTCAAAGTTGAGGAAGGAAAGCTCGACAGCAAGTGGGGCTTTACTGCCCATAAGGTCAAGATAGTCATCTGCAAGAACTGCGGCTATGTGATGATGTTCTACAAGGGAAGGACCATCTGGGACTTCGACTGATTTCGTTACTTTTATATTTGGAACCGCCGAGCATTCTTGGGGATTCACCATGAAGGACAGGCTGGAGAAGATGCTCAACGTTAAGATCTTGGAGATAGAGGAACTCGACGACAAGATAGTTGTCTATGTTCCAGAGGATCAGGTGAGGATAGCCGTTGGTAGCGGCGGTGCTGCAGTGAAAGCTGCCGAGCTCGTTATCGGCAAGAAGATTGAGGTGAAAAGTAAATGAATCTCTCCCTTGGGGAGCGTTTCCACCGAAGGGAGCTGGAAGACCTAGCCATCTCTTTCCTTGTCCTTGTCTTGCTATTTTCCAACTTTGACCCCTATAACATCCCCTACGTTGTAGTGGCGGTTCTGACGGCCTTTATATTCCACGAACTCGCTCATAGAAGCATGGCCAGGCGCTACGGTTACGTTGCCTACTATAAGCGGTGGGACACTGGAATAGTGATGGCCCTTCTCCTTGGCATACTTACGAAGCTCTTAACGGGAGGAGTGTGGATATTTGCAGCCCTGGGGGCGGTTTATATCTACGCGCCTTATCAGTACTGGGAGGATAAGGAGGCACATGGAAAGATAAGCCTCGTCGGCCCGTTGACGAACATAGTGGTAGGCATAGTGGCCATAATCATGATGAGGGCGGTTACGCCGCTCACAACGCTGTGGTGGGTTCTCAGGACAACCGCGAGCGTGAACCTCTGGCTGGCCTTCTTCAATCTCCTTCCGGTTCCTCCGCTCGATGGCTGGAAGGTGCTCCGCTGGAACACCGGCTACTGGGCGATAGCCATAGGTGTGGCCTATCTGCTTAGGGCCTTTATATAACACCCACAGTGATATAGAAGCGAAAGATTAAATAGGCCTGGAACGACTTTAGAGCGGTGATCAAAATGGAGTACAAAGCTCCGATTGGTGTTAAGATTGACCTTGAAACCGGCGTTATCCCCGGCGCCAAGAAGCTTGTGAGAAGACTCAGTGACCTCAAGGGATACTTCATCGATGAAGAGGCATACAACGAGCTCCTCAGGGAAGATCCTGTTGTTTATGAAGTCTATGCAATAGAGCAGGAGGAGAAGGACGGTGATCTCAACTTCGCGACCACGGTTCTCTATCCTGGCAAGGTTGGAAAGGAATTCTTCTTCACGAAGGGTCACTACCATGCCAAGGCCGACAGGGCGGAGATATACTACGCCATCAAAGGTAAGGGAGGAATGCTCCTCCAGACACCTGAAGGAAATGCCAAGTGGGTCCCAATGGAGCCTGGAACGGTCGTCTACGTCCCACCATACTGGGCCCACAGAACAGTGAACACTGGGGATGAGCCATTTATATTCCTGGCGATATATCCGGCCGATGCCGGCCATGACTACGGCTCAATAAAGGAGAAGGGCTTCTCAAAGCTTGTGATTGAGGAAGACGGGGAAGTCAAGATCATCGACAACCCGAAGTGGAAGACCTGAGCCTCTTCCCAATTTTCATCCATTGATTTTTTAACATCCACCGCAACCCTTATTAACTTTCAGGAGTTACATCACTCCCGGTGATACATATGATGTGGGACGATCTCTACTCATCGGCTTTTCGGCACATCAAGGATAAAATCGGAAAAGTCGGCGGCGTTCTTCTTGCGTACAATACCAACATCGACGCGATAAAGTACCTCGATTCGGAAGATCTTGAGGGAAGGGTGGAGAAGGTTGGAAAGGAAGAGGTTTTCCGCTTTTCTGAGGAGCTTCCCGGAAGGATAACGAAGGTTCATCACCTTCTCGGTGGAATCCTCTGGAGCATTCGGAGGGGAAAGGCCGCCGAGCTCTTCGTCGAGAGCTGCACGGTCAGGCTCTACATGAAGAACTGGGGCTGGAACGAGCTCAGGATGGGCGGCCAGGTCGGAATAATGGCCAACCTCCTCGGTGGTGTTTACGGCGTTCCAGTTATAGCGCACGTTCCGCAGATATCAAAGCTCCAGGCGAACCTGTTCAAGGACGGACCGATTTACGTGCCGAAGCTCGAGGATGGAAAGCTCAAGCTCCTCCACCCCAGAGAGTTCGCCGGCGACGAGGAGAACCTTATCCACTACATCTATGAGTTCCCGCGCGGATTCAGGGTTTTCGACTTCGAGGCCCCTAGGGAGAACCGCTTCATAGGATCCGCTGATGACTACAATCCAAACGTCTACATAAGGCCTGAGTTTAGGGAAGCTTTTGAGGAGATAGCTGGAAAGGCCGAGCTGGCGATAATAAGCGGACTCCAAGCTTTGACGAAGGAGAACTACAAAGAACCCTTTGAAGAGCTTGAGAGGCACCTTGAGGTGCTTGGCGAGAGGGGAATTCCCGTTCACCTGGAGTTCGCCTTCACGCCAGACGAGACCGCCAGAAGGAGGCTCGTCGAGATTCTGGGCAAGTTCACGAGCGTTGGCCTGAATGAGGTCGAGCTGGCCTCGATAATGGAGGTTCTTGGCGAGAAAGCCATAGCAGAGAAGCTTCTTGCAAACGACCCAGTTGATCCGATAGCTGTTACGGAGGCCATGCTCAAGCTGGCGAAGAAGACCGGCGTTGAGAGGATACACTTCCACACTTACGGCTATTACTTGGCTTTGACTGCCTACGATGGAACCCATGTGCGCGATGCCCTGCTCTTTGCGGCCCTAGCCGCCGCAGCCAGGGCTAAACTTGGTGACGTTAGAGACATAGACGACGTGGTTAAGGCCATGGACGTTCCAGTTAACGAGAAGGTCAGAGCCGTCGAGGGGGCTCTCGTTAGGGAGTATGGCACGGAGGATGGCATTGCTAAAGTCGACGACTATCAGCTTGCATTTGTCCCGACCAAGATAGTCACCAAGCCCAAGAGCACGGTTGGCATTGGTGACACGATTTCCAGTTCCGCCTTCATCGGGGAATTCGCCCTTCGCTGAGTTTTCCTTCTTTCCCCTTAAAGTTAAAAACTTTGGATGCTAAAAGGATTCAGAGCTAAACTAAGGTGGTGCCAAATGAAGACTCTGATTCTTGCCGGTGGTAAGGGAACTCGCCTCTGGCCCCTGAGCAGGGAGCTGATGCCAAAGCAGTTCATAAGGATGTTTGATGACTATTCCCTCTTTCAGAAAACGATTCAGAGGGCGTTGATGTTCTCAAAACCAAACGAAATATTCATCGTGACTAATGAGAAGTACAAGTTTCGTATTCTTGACGATTTAAGAGAGCTCGGTCTGGAGCTCCCAGAAGAGAACCTCCTCCTTGAACCCGTAGGAAAGAACACTCTCCCTGCCATTTACTGGGGAATAATGAGAATCGAAGAAATCTTCGGAGACTCCATTGTGGCGGTCCTCCCGTCGGATCACCTGATAGAAGCGGATAAGAACTACGAGAAAGCCTTCAGGAATGCTGAGAGGCTTGCTCATGATTACCTCGTAACCTTCGGAATAAAACCAACGAGGCCGCACACCGGCTATGGCTACATAAAGCCAGGGGAACGGCTTGAAGGTGGCTACCGCGTTGCTGAGTTCAAGGAGAAGCCGGATTTGGAGACTGCCAAACGCTACGTTGAGGAAGGCTATTACTGGAACAGCGGCATGTTTATGTTCGATACTGAGCTCTTCATTGATGAAGTGAAGAGGCTAGCTCCCGAAATCTACTCTGCTTTTGAAGAGGCTGCGACTATCCGGGAAGCCTACGAACGGGTTCAGGATATCTCCGTTGACTACGGGATAATGGAGAAAACTGATAAAGCCGCCGTCGTCCCTCTCAACGTCTACTGGAATGATCTCGGCAGCTTCGACGCTATCTACGAGGTTCTCGAGAAAGACGAAAACGGCAACGCTGTGAAGATACGGGGAAAGAAGGGCTATCACGTCGGCATCGATTCGAGGAACAACCTCATAATGACGGAGCGTTTGACCGCTACAGTTGGTGTCGAGGATTTGATAATCATTGACACTGGCGATGCCCTCCTCGTCGCCCATCGCGGTGATAGTCAGAAAGTCAAGGAGGTTTACAAAAGGCTCAAGGAGAAGGGTGATGAGAGGGTCTTTGTTCATAGAACCGCTTATCGCCCCTGGGGAAGCTACACCATCCTCGAGGAGGGCGAGCGCTACAAGATAAAGCGTCTGACAGTTCTGCCCGGCAAAAAGCTTTCCCTGCAGATGCACTATCACAGGAGCGAGCACTGGGTCGTGGTGAGGGGAACGGCCAAGGTTTTCATTGACGGTGAGGAGATACTCCTCAGACCGGGGGAGAGCACTTTCATTCCCGCGGGCGTAGTTCACAGGCTTGAGAACCCCGGAAAGGTCGTCCTTGAGGTCATTGAAACGCAGATAGGAGAATACCTTGGTGAAGATGATATAGTCCGCTTTGATGATGATTTTGGGAGAATAAAAAGCGAATAAAATTCATGAATCAGGGAGGGATATCCAATGAGAAAGATGTTTGGAACCTTCGGCGTCAGGGGGATAGCCAACGAGAAGATAACCCCAGAGTTCGCGCTTAAGATGGGCATGGCCTTCGGAACGATGCTGAAGAGGGAAGGAAGGGAGAAGCCGCTGGTAGTTGTTGGCAGGGACACCCGCGTTAGCGGTGAGATGCTCGAGGAGGCTTTAATAAGCGGTCTCCTCAGCGTTGGATGTGACGTTATCGATGTTGGAGTCGCTCCAACTCCCGCCATACAGTTTGCCTGCAGGTACTTCAAGGCCGACGGCGGAGCGGCAATAACTGCAAGCCACAACCCACCTGAATACAACGGCATAAAGCTCCTCGAGCCCAACGGCATGGGCTTGAAGAAGGAGAGGGAGACGGTAGTTGAGGAGCTGTTCTTCAACGAGGACTTCGACAGAGCTAAGTGGGACGAAATCGGAGAGGTAAGGAAGGAGGACATAATAAGGCCCTATCTCGACGCCATAAAATCGAGGGTGGACGTTGAGGCAATAAGGAAGAGGAGGCCATTCGTAGTCGTCGATACATCCAACGGTGCCGGCTCGCTCACTTTACCCTACCTGCTCAGGGAACTAGGCTGTAAGGTCGTCAGCGTAAACGCCCATCCAGACGGCCACTTCCCTGCTAGAAATCCTGAGCCCAACGAGGAAAACCTTAAGGACTTTATGAATGTTGTCAAGGCTCTCGGGGCGGACTTTGGAGTGGCTCAGGACGGGGATGCCGACAGAGCCGTTTTCATCGACGAGAACGGCAACTTTGTTCAGGGCGATAAGACCTTTGCGCTGGTTGCTGACGCTGTTCTCAGAGAAAACGGCGGCGGGCTGCTTGTCACAACCGTCGCTACCTCCTACCTGCTTGATGACATAGCCAAGAGGAACAACGCCAAGGTAATGCGCACGAAGGTCGGCGACCTTATAGTGGCGAGGGCTTTGTTGGAGCACGACGGAACCATAGGTGGCGAGGAGAACGGCGGCGTAATCTTTCCAGACTTTGTCCTCGGCAGGGACGGGGCCATGACAGCGGCAAAAATCGTGGAGATATTCGCGAAAAGCGGTAAGAAGTTCAGCGAGCTTATAGATGAACTCCCCAGATACTACCAGTTCAAGACGAAAAGGCACATCGAAGGCGACAGGAAGGCGATAGTCGCTAAAGTGGCTGAGTTGGCCAGGGAGGGAGGTTACACCATCGATACAACTGACGGAACCAAGATACTCTTCGACGACGGCTGGGTATTGGTCAGGGCCAGCGGGACGGAGCCGATAATAAGGGTTTTCAGCGAGGCGAAGAGCGAAGAAAAGGCAAGGGAATACCTCGACCTTGGCCTGGAGCTTTTGGAGAAGGCTATGGAGTAGTTCTTCTCCATTCTTCGAGTATTTTTCTTGCCTCTTCAACGTTCCTTGGAACCTTCAGCCCTAAGCTCAGGAACAGCTCCGCGATGGATGGGACCTCAAGGTTGTGCTCTCTAAGGAGCCTGGGATTACCGAGTATCTCCTCAGGCGTTCCAACGGTTATTATTTTCCCACTGTCCATCAGGGCTATCCTGTCGCAGAGGGTCAGATATTCTGCCTCGTGGGAGGCCAAGATTACCGTCTTCCCTTCCTCCTTCATTCCCCTCATCAGCTCTCCGAGGAGCCGTTTCCCTCTGAAATCAAGGTTGGCGAAGGGCTCGTCAAAGACAATGATTTCGGGTTCCATCGCAAGGATCGTGGCTATTGCTATCCTCTTCTTTTCGCCGAAGCTGAGCTCCTTTGTTTCCCTGCTGGCGTAGTCTTCCATACCGACCTGTCTCAGTGCCCACAGGACTCTCTCCCTCAGCTTCTCCCCGCGGAGACCGAGGTTGTAGGGGCCGAAGGCAACGTCCTCGAAGACAGTCGGCGAGAACAGCTGGTCGTTTGGGTCCTGAAAGACGATGCCAACCTTCCTTCGAACCTCCTTGGGGTTTTTAGCGGGATCGAGGCCGTCTATAATCACCTCCCCCTTCTTCGGCTTCAGTATGCCGTTGAGATGAAGAACAAGCGTGCTCTTTCCAGCGCCGTTCGGTCCGAGAATTCCGAAAATTTCTCCCCCTTTGATGGTGAGGTTTACACCCCTCAGAACCTCTCTTCCTACGTACGAGAAGTGAACGTTTCTCAGCTCTATCATATCAGCAGACCCCCGATGGCAAGGAGCATCAGCAGTCCGATTGAGGGATTTGGGCGTGGTTCTTCGAGCCTTGGGAACTCGCCAAAGCCCCTTGAGAGCATTGCCTTATAAATTCTCCCGTTTCTAAGGTATGCCCTCACAAAAATCTCGCCTATGAGTGCTCCAAGTTTCCGGTAGTATTCCTTTCTCCCGATTCCAAAGGCCCTAGAATCAAGGGCCCGCTTCATCCTCTCAGCCTCCTCTGCAAAGAGGTCGAGGTAGCGGTACGTGAACGCGAGCGTCAGGATGAGTACCCTCGGGAACTTCAGGGTCTCCATCTCTGCGAGTATCCTTGAAAAGCCGACCGAGCTGGTTATAACTACGGCGGTTCCCGCGGATAGAAAGGCCTTCCCGAGGAGCAGGAAGAATGAATAAAGCCCCTCGTGAGTTATCGGCCCTATGGGAGTATCGAGAATTGGTCTTCCAGGATTGAAGAGGGCAAGGATGAAGAGCAGCCCCTCAAACCCGAGGAGGAATCCGAGGTTGAGGAAAATCCTCTTCTTAGGCCTCATCATAATGACTACAGCAAGGAACAGGAGGGCAAAATAAGCTAACTCACTCAGGCTTTTTCGGGTAACGACGCCAATCGCGTAAATAAAAATGAACGGCAGGTACACTTCAGGCACCCTTGGCGAGCTTTGCTAAGCCGTAGCCAACCACGAAGGTCAAGGTTATCCCAAGGAGCCCCATGGCGAAGCTCTGAGCCCAGCTTTCGCCATAATCGAGGGGGGCGTGGTAGATGGGATTCTCTTCGAGGCCGACCTTTTCCATGGTGGCCTCTAAACCATCGGGATTGCTCGAGGCCAGCGGAAGGACTATGGCCAGTATAACGGCTATGGCGATGAGTCCCTTCACTATCGTCCTCATGCGGTCACCCCCTCTATCTCGGGAAGCTTCATCCTAACGGCCTGGACGATGAGTATAGTGAGTATGGCCTCACCGATGCCGATTATAGCATGATAGCTTATCATCAGGGTAAGAATCTTGGCGAAGGGCAGGCTCTGGCTGAGGCCTATCTCGATAGCAGTCATCGTTGCCCCTAGGAGCACCGAGAGCCACGCGGCAAAGCCCATGGCGAAAACCTCATTGATGTTCTTCAGCTTGGTGTAAATGGCGTAGCCAACGAACGCCCCGATAAGTCCCATGTTGAGGATGTTGGCTCCGATGGCCGTTATTCCACCGTCACCGAAGAGCAATGTCTGAATGAGCAACACTGCAGTCATGACTACTACCGCCGCGTACGGGCCGAGCAGTATGGCAACGAGCGTCGCTCCGAGCAGATGTCCACTGACTCCCCCGATTATCGGGAAGTTGACCATCTGGGCCGCGAAGATTCCAGCCGCAAAAAGGCCGAGGAGAGGTATTTTGTCTTCCGGGAAGTTCCTGAGCTTTTTGATTGAGTATAAAAGTCCTGCTATAGTTACTGCGTATGTCAATACTATAACAGGTGTGCTCAAAAGGCCGTCGGGTATGTGCAATTTATCTCCCTCCCTCTTGGTCCTGTTGTGTCATCAAAATCAAAAAAGGTAGCACCACATAAAAGTGTTTCTTTAACTCGGTATTATTAACCATAAGTTGGAGGCACCGGAGCTTAGCAATGAGAAAAGAAAGGGTCAGAGGTAACCCCTGTCCTCTTCCTCCGGTGTTGGAGGCATGGTCTGTTCGAGCATCGCTCTCTGCATCTCCTGAACCTTGCGGAGTATCTCCTCGGTTTCCTTGGCGCGCTCATCGAGGGCCGTCATATCGAGCTCGATGCCGAGTATCTTAGTTACCGCGCTGAGGACCGATTTGGCTGCCTTTGCGTCAACGATGTAGCCGAGGCTTTCGCCGAGCAGGCTTATTCCGTACATGCTCCTGAGCTTCCCCATGCCGAGGAGCAGTCCGGCGGCACCAACTATTGCGCCTCCCTCGTCCTCCCTCCAGACAACTTCGACCTGACAGCCTTCCAGCTTGGCTTTATAGTACTCAACAAGCTCCTCGTGGGTTACTGCCGCTAAAACCTTTGGCTCTCCCTGGAGCTCCGGCACCTGGTAGCCGCCCATCGTGATGATTTCCCTTACTCCGAACTCGCTCACGAAGTCGAGCATCTTGCCAACGACCTCGAAGTGGCCGGGGCTGTCCGTTGGCGGAACCTGCTGATCGCCCGTGATGATTATCAGGTCTCTTCCGTTCTCGTCGGGGTTCTTCCAGTAGTAGAACTCGTTTTTCATCAACTCAACTACGGAGTTCTTCTTGATGAGCACCTGGTGCATGAAATGCGGCGAGTAGAGCTCGGCGAACTTAACAGCCTCAAGCTCCTGAATCAGGTGTTCTGCGGCAAGCTTTCCAACTAGGCCTATCCCAGGGAGACCCTCGATGAACACAGGGTCCCTCAGCTGGGGCCTCTCGTAGACATAAATCATGGTTTCTTTCATGGTCTCACCTCTTCACAATGCCCAGCTGTTCGCGCTTCAGTCTGCGCCTGTACTCCCCGTAGGGATCCTCTGGCGAGAAGCGCGGCGGGTGGGCTATCTTGGTCTTGGTTCCGCAGACTGGACAGGTCTCTTTGAGGGTGTAGCGCCCGCAGCTGGGACACTTCCTTATGCGGAACCTCATGTCAATCCCCTTCAGGCGCCTCTCCTCTTTATCTTCTTGATGCGCTTCTCCTTCCTCAGGAGGGTTGCCTCTCCTCCCGCCTGCTTGATAACGCGAAGTATTTCCTCAGCGATGTCCTCTAGAACCTCTTCGGCCTTGTAATAGTCGGGTGCAGTTATGTCTATCCTGTATCTTGGAGCTCCCTGGTAGGTGAACTTGACTTCGATGTCCTTATCTTCGTTGACCCTGTCACGGGCCCTTATGAGCGCCTCCTTGATTATCTCTATGCCGTTGGGCTTCGGCACGGTTATCTCGAACTCGGCATCGATGGTTACCGTGGGAACCTCGACGTAGTTCTGGACTATCTCGTTGAGCGGCTCGAGCCATTCCTCGGGTATGATGCCCTTAAGAACCTCTATGCCGTTCTGGGCAGCGTCCTCAAAGGCGGCGTAAACTTCGCCGTACTCCTCCTCGAGGGGAACCCAGACCTCTTGCCAGGCCATCTCAAAGTCCTTCCCGAGCTTTTCTGCGGCCATCTTGAGGAGGTTCTCGGCCTTCTGGGCGCGCTTGTACTCCTGGAGTTTGGCTTTCCTCTGCTGCTGGTTCACCCTCTTGAGGCTCAGGTCTATGTGCCCCTTATTCGGGTCAACGCGTATGACCTTGGCGACTACTTTCTGACCCTCTTTCACATAGTCCCTAATGTTCTTGACCCACGTCGAGGCGACCTCGCTTATGTGCATGAAGCCCTCTTTACCGGGGTACTCGTCAAGCTTGAGAAACGCACCGTAAGGATGGATGCTCTTGACGGTCGCGATAACAAACTCTCCCTCTTCAGGATACTCCTTGGCTTTCCTCGGCATTCTAACCACCTCAAAATTTTCTTTGCCTGAGTAATTTACGAAAAGGAGGTTTTTAAAGTTTAGCAGAAGGCCGAAAGGGAAGAGAAAGAAAGGTGTTCACTCGAGAACCTCGAGTATTTTGGCCTTGATAACGCCCTTACCGCCGGTGGGCTCGACGAGCGTTGCACCGCAGACGAGGCACCTGACGGTGGTGGCCGGGTTGCTGAAGACTATCTGCTCGTTGCCGCAGTCGATGCACTTGACGCGGAGGAACCTGCTCCTCGGCATCGGGATGAGGTTCTTCGGGAGCGCCATGCGTCACACCTCCACAAGCTCGAACTTCTTAACGCGGAAGCCCTGTCCTCTCGTGTGGGCCTTACCGCAGACGGTGCACCTGAACCTGAGGTCGAGCTTCTTGACCGGCTTCTCCCTTCCGGCGGGGTTCGGCCTCGGGAAACCGCGGTAACCCTTCATGATCCTCCTGAACCTTCTCTGACCCTGGCTGAGCTCGCTCCTTGGCCTCTTCTTGACCTTCTCGACCTTGTGGATGGTGTGCTTCTTGCAAAACGGACAGTAAGTCCTTATCTGCTTTGGGTACTTCATTCTCTCACCTCCACAGAGGGCCCGGTGGGCTCCTACCCACTCTCGCCTCGGACACCCCCGAGCCGTGAGGGATTATCCTGCAACCACCGCTAATCGTGAGGCTTTAAAAATGTTTTTGCTATCGACTGGGGCGAATTCCAGTGGACTCTCAGAGCGGAGTGAAGGAAATCGAAAGAAAGACCCCGCTGGAGAAATTGGAAGAAAAATACCTGGCTGACTCACTCGGCCGGCGCGTAGTAGCAGCGCTTCGGCGAGATTATCTTGCCTTCTTTTTTCAGAATCTTTATCGCCTTATCGACTTCTTTCTTGTCGATGCCGGCCAGCTCGGCTATCTCCTTGCTCTTAAGTGGCTTTCCGGCCTCTTTCAAAACCTTGAACACGAGCTCAACCTCGCTCATTCTCATCACCCTCGAGGTTTGTCAAAAGAACCTAAAACGTTTGAACTTAAAAGATTAACGGTTAAAGCTGAAGAATGAATGGGACCACAAATGGAACGAGAGCAGTGAGGATGAATCCGTGGACAAAGGCTATGATTGCAACGTCGCTGCCTCCGAACTTAGTCATTATTGGCAGCGTCGTGTCCATAGTAGTTGCCCCACCCATTGACACGGCCAGCTCTTTTGGAATCTGCCGGATAACGACCGGATACAGCAGCACTGTGAATATCTCTCTCGTAAGATTTGCAAGAAAGCCGAGAGTTCCGTAGACGGCCGAATACTGAGCTATGAGCGGGCCCGTTAGGCTGTACCACCCACAGCCCGCTGAAACTGCCAGACCCCATCTCAGATCTATGCCGAGAACCAAGGAAGCCACGAGTCCTCCCAGTAGAGAGCCGAGGAGCGTTCCGAGGGGGAGCTTAACGGCGAGCCTTCCGAGCTTTCTAACCTCGTCGGGCCTGAAGCTTTCCCCGAGATCTATTCCTATGATGAATATCAGGAGATAGAGCATTATCTCGTAGAGGTTTCCGAAGTCGGGGGCGTAGAAGTGTCCGATGAGGATTCCGATAGTTAGTGAGGCCAAAACGTAGGCCAGAAACCTCATCTTTTCTTCCCTCCCAAAAGAATGGCAATCCCAACGCTGCCCAATATTGTCAACGTCGCAAAAACCACAGATGAGCCAAGGAGCCAGAGGGCATCTATCTCAACTTTTCCGGCTTCAACACCCATGAAGAAGATGAGGAGAAGCAACGCGACGCTCATAGGAAGGCCTACATTGACTTTCCGGTTCTTTTTCTTCAGGACGTAACCGAGGAGTATCCCAAAAAGCAGGGGAATGAATATGTTCATGTAACGAGGTCTCTCTGAAGGTTAATAAACGTGTCGAAGGGCTCGGAGGGTGTTCACGTCATCATGTTGCATTGTCTCAGTATGCTTGCTATTCGTCATCGCCCGGGTTAGTTTGGATGCACTCTTTTTAAAGTTGCCCCAGCTTTTCCGAATGCCTTTCTCTTTGAACCTTGCCTGGGAATGTGAAGGTTTTTATGAGGAATCCTTCAACTGCCTTTGGTGGTGCTCATGATTCGCGCATCCGAAAGGGCTATGGGGATTGAATACGCCATAAGGGACGTTGTTCTTCCTGCCAGGGAGCTTGAGAAGAAGGGAATAAAGGTAATCAGGCTCAATATTGGTGACCCCGGAAAGTACGATTTCCAGCCGCCGAAACACATGAGGGACGCCTACTGTAAGGCCATCCAGGAGGGCCACAACTACTACGGTCCGAGCGAGGGCCTGCCCGAGCTTAGGGAAGCAATAGTAGAGCGCGAGAAAAGGAAAAACGACGTGGATATAACCCCCGACGACGTCCGTGTTACGGCCGCAGTCACGGAGGCGCTCCAGTTCCTCTTCGGCGCTCTGCTCAATCCTGGTGACAACATCCTCGTGCCGAGCCCGAGCTATCCACCCTACACCGGCCTCGTTAAGTTCTATGAGGGAGTACCCAGGGAGTACCTGACGGTTGAAGAGAACGGCTGGCAGCCTGACATAGACGACATGAGAAAGAAGATAGACGAGAAAACCAAGGCCATAGCTGTAATCAACCCGAACAACCCAACAGGAGCGCTTTACGAGAAGAAGACTATAAAGGAGATTCTCGATTTAGCGGGTGAATATGACCTTCCGGTCATAAGCGACGAGATATACGACCTCATGACCTACGAGGGAGAGCACGTCTCTCCGGGCTCACTCACCAAGGACGTCCCGGTCATCGTCATGAACGGCCTCTCGAAGGTTTACTTCGCAACAGGCTGGCGTCTCGGCTATTTCTACTACGTTGATCCAGAGGGCAAGCTCGATGAGATTCGGGAAGCTGTCGACAAAATGGCGAGAATCAGACTGTGCCCAAATACACCCGCCCAGTTCGCCGCAATAGCGGGTCTCACCGGCCCGATGGACTATCTCGAGGAGTACATGGCCAAGCTTAAGGAGAGGAGAGATTACATATACAAGCGCCTGACCGAGATTCCAGGAATAAGCACCGTCAAGCCTCAGGGAGCATTCTACATCTTCCCGAAGATAGAGGAGCGCTCCAAGTGGAAGAACGACAAGGAGTTCGTGCTCGATGCCCTCAACGAGGCTCACGTACTCTTCGTCCATGGCTCAGGCTTTGGCTACGCCGGTGAGTGGCACTTCAGGATAGTCTTCCTGCCGCCGGTCGAGATTCTCGAGGAGGCCATGGATAACTTCGAGGCGTTCATGAGGAAGAGGCTGAGTTCCTGATTCCCTCTCCATTTTCTCTGTTAGAGAAAGAAAAATAATGGGAGTTCTCATGGACCGATTATTTTGTAGGCTTTTACGCTGTTCCATGTTTTGATGTAAACTATGTTTCCATCAAGTTTCACGTCATATGGCCGCTCATTAAAGCTCTTGCAGGCAATTTTGATTAAATGGCCTGCCGTGTAAATGCAAACTCCGTTCTTTTCTTCGCCTTTCTCATTTTTAAGATAATATGCCACCGCAACATGGCCGTCATCAGCGTCTACACGCACTCTAATCCCAAGGCCCTCGCCGTTGATGCTTGTAATTGTTTTCCTCTTAACTTTCTTCCCTTCCACGATGTAAAGGATTACTTTAGTCTTAAGGGAAGACCACCCTCTGTCTGGCCACCCAACTGTCACGTAAGCTTTGTCACCAATAATTCTGACATCAGAGATATGGGCCCCCAAAACATCGGGACAAAATCTGAATGTTGTTTCTCCCGTGGAGATATTCATGAGATATGCACAGGACTCACCTCCAGAGCCAAATGGGGCAGAACTAACGAGGATCATACCATCTTTGGTATACTTGAGTGGATAAGCACTAAACGGACGCCACCATTTTATGCTCAGATTGTGGTCGAGAAAAATCATAGACGTTCTTCCCCTTCCTCCTTCAAGGAAATACGCATATAGGAGAATCCCCTCTGGGGTGCAGATATACCCCTTGTTCATCCCAGGTAGTGTGTAGTTGGCAACAAGCGTGTCGTTCACAAAAATCCTGAAAACATGGGAAAAATTAGCAGGTATGTAAGTTGCATGAATCCTGAATGGGCAACTTGTTGTTGATATGATGCTATCCTCAAAAGATACTCCTTCTGCGTTTGTTGGGATAAGCCGTCCTTTGGGTAAGAAGAAAATAAATAAAATGGCAACAATCGATAATATGAAAAATACCTTTCTGGCTTTCATTCACTACCCCCCAAGGCTACCCATTATCAAACAGCACCACCGTTGCTCTTCCACATTGGTCTCCATATTCTTCTTTGGTGCACACAACGAAATTTTGAGATCTTGCTTGATCCGGTGCAAAACATCCACCACAGTGCGTATTTGCCCACTTGCAGGAACTTCCGACATCTCCATACTTGTGTTCTGGCAGGTCTTTGAGTTGGTGTAGAATTCCGGGTTGTTCCTTTCTGCACGTACTCGAGACCACTCAAAACGAACAGTCCAATAACGAACATTACTACCCATTTCCGCATTCGCCCCTTTCCAAGAGGATTGCCGGGTATAATCATTGCAAGTTGTATATAACACTTTTGCTCCAAGAATACATAAATTAAAAACTTCCGTTGGCCAAACTATTGCCTAAAACTAAAAAGTTCAGTTTTGTTCAAAATATTGAATAAATCTCTGTAACTCTGCTTCATCCGCCCGAAACTACAGGAATAATCTCCACGTAGTCACCATCTTTCACGTTTTCGTCCTCCAGAGCAACGCGGCCGTTGAGCTTCGCTATCGCGCTCTCTGTGTTGAAGCCCACTTCGCGGAGAACATCTGCGATCTTCATACCTTTCCTCCATTCGAGTTCCTTCTCGATTCCTCTTCCAAGGACCTTGACCCTGATCATCGTCACCACCGAAAGGCATATCTTTCAAGCGTTTATAAAATCTCCCGGCCGATGAGGAACGTTTGGCCCGGCACCGATGGGGTGATGAGGGCCACCACTCCCGAGGCCAGGAAACTTTTGCCAAGCAAAAGTTTCATCAAAGTTTGTGATTCCCGTTCAAAGGTGCAGTTGAGAAGGATTTAACCTAAAAGTCACCTTTTGAAAGATGGATTCACAAACAAACTCCCCATTTCACGCGGGTTCTACTTGAACCGCGCTCCGAAGGAGCGCAGGTTAGAGTGAACTCCCTTAAGGAGTCCCTCCTCACAAGTAAATCCCCCACCAATAATTCCCTCCTAAACTTGAAAATCCATGATGAGAAAGAGCATTCCAAGAAGAATCACAAACCTTGATCAAACTCTGCGGGACTGGCGTCCCTCGCGTTGAGCTTCGCTCGACGTCGCGCAGGCGAAGTTACCAGGGGTGTGGGGGCGGTAGCCCCCCGGAGGTTTAGGAGAAAAACGGGGTTTGTGGGGCGAAGCCCCACTTCGGGGGTTTGAGAGTACAGAGAGATAAAGGGGCGGAGCCCCAA
>NZ_SNUN01000011.1:0-41363 GCF_012027535.1 Thermococcus sp. GR5
AGTTTCTGGAACCTCTCCACACGCCTTCTGAATATCTCCGGGTTTCCTCTAATCATTCACACCACCTTAATAACAAGGAACGCCATCTCTAGGCTCCCAGAGTTAGAAACCGTGTGGGGAACGTCCTTCGGCAGGTATACAAGGCTTCCTTCCTTAACCTCCGCCCTCTCGTCGCCAACTTCCACAATGCCCTTTCCTTTGACGACGTAGATAAAGGCATCCACGGGCGTTGCATGCCTTTTGAGAGCCTCACCTGGCTTCAGTGTGACGTGGAATATCTGAGCCTTCTCCATCGCTACTAGCTTTCTGACATCGACACCATGTGGGTTCTCCATCATCTCAGCATTTTCAACATTGACAACAATCATTTCAATCCCTCCAGTCAAGCAGTCTTTTCTCGCCATCAATCTTTTTATACTCTGCTATGTCCATAGTCATCTCCAGCGTCCCGAGGTAGTTGCCGTTCTCATCGAACAGCGGCACGTATTTGATGTAAACATACTTCGGCCCCATTCGTATCCAGAAGGTGGCCTCTTTCTTCCTGCCCTCTTTGAAGGCCTTGAGGATTTTGTTCACGATGTGGACGCTCTTGGGCGGATGGCAGAGCTGGACAGGTCTTCCGAGCACGGAAGGAGTCCTAACGAATATCCTCTCGCCCGGTGAGAAGAACCTCACGCGGTCGTCCTTGTCTATGAAGGTCACATCAACCGGAAGGGCCTCGAATATTGCCTTGAGTTCCTCGACGTTAACGTAGCCGGTTCCAAGGTCTATGTCGCCCTCACGTTTGAGCTCAGCTTTGTCAAACTCCAGGGGTTGGCCCTTCAGGGCCTGTTGAACCTCCTTTGGAAGCTCAAGGAGCTGTTCAACGCTCAGCTCGGGATCAATCTCCCATGGGTGAAGCGGCTTTACATTCTCACCGGGATCCCACATGGGAGGGTTCACCTTATAGTAGCCAATCTCGTCTTCCTGCTGGCGGATGGCCTTCCACTCTCTCTCCGTGAGGAGGGCTTTGAGGGTCGGATAGTAAATGTTGTTCTCCCTGAAGACCATGTCACTAAGGGCGAATGCGGTCTCACTCGCCTTGGCCTTGAACTTCTCCACAAATTCCTCCCAAGACATCTCTTCTCTTCTCGCTAGAAGCTCAGCAAGGCGCTTAATCATGAACCTTATCTCGTCGTGCTTTGTCCAGAGGACGGTGGCTATTGCAGTTAGACCCCTCCTCTCGATGTACGGAAACGTAAGCATCTCCTCGCGATTGTAGTGCGTGAAACCGACCTTCCTGAGGTTGTCCACTATCTCCTCCAGAACGCCGAGGATTTCTTTCCTCATGCGCTCGTCCTTGGTGTTCGCTAACGTTGATGCGTAGAGATTGAGCATCTCGGCGTCCTTCATTATTTCCTTGTTCTCAAGGTAGAGAGTTTTGAGGGGGTGTCCGTCGGGTAGATCATTCTCCTCGAGCTCCTCTGTTCCTGCAACGGCTTCTCTGAAGAGCTCGACATGGATGTCGCACATCTTGGCTATCTCCCTGGCGGAGATGCCTTCCTTCACCAGCTCCTGCTCGATGAGCGGGATTTCAAGGGGGGAGATGCTACTTAAGACTGCCTTAAACTCGGCCTTCAGCTTGTTTACATCTTCTCCCTCGTGTATCTTTTTGAGCAGATTCTTGAGCTGCTCCTTCTTATACTCCCTGTTGTTCAGTAACTCGGTCATCTTAGTCACCTTCATGACATATGTCATAGGTGGCGCTTATAAGTATTTCTGGACATATCTGGGCATAGAAAACTAAACAATCCTGACCAGCAAAGCTTATATGTCGAGTGTCATACATTCGAACGGTAAGCGAAAATGATGCTCGATGTTGGGGGTTTGAAACCACCCCAACCAGCGGTTATGATCCTCGAGAGTCTCGGGAAGCTCAAGGTTGGTGATACCCTTGAGGTGATAGGTGACAGGCCCTTTGTTGACCCGATTCCCAAGTTAGAGGAGGCAGGATACAACATTGAAGTTGGAGGAGTCGGCGGTTTCTTCGTCCTCAAAGTTACGAAGACCGAAAGCTCAAAGGAGCTTAAGATGGAAGTTAAAGAGTGCGACGATAGGCTGGATGAGATAACAGAAGACACCAACGTAGCCAAGCTTCTCAAGGCCTATCCTCAGTCCCTTGAGATACTCGTCAAGTATGGCTTCTCCCCGCTCCAGAACCCTGTGATGAGGAAAACCCTGGCCAGGACAGTGACCCTTAGGCAGGCCAAAAAGCTTCTCGGTATGAGCGACGAGAAGTTCAAGGCCATGATGGAAGAATTGAAAAAACTGGAGGAAAGGAATTAATCTACCTCCTCCACTGAGACTGCTCCTTCCTCCACCTTTATTCCCTTACTGAGCATGTCTTTCAGATCCTTCTCTGGGTCACCAGTTAACCTGAGGTCAAACTGCTTCCTTAGGATTTCGAAAACGTTCGGCGTTAGGAATTCTGGCGCTTTTGGACCTATGTAAATGCCCTTCACTCCCAAGTACAGAAGGGTGTAAAGTATGCCGATTGCCTTCTGCTCCATCCACGACAGTACTATGCTGACGGGGAGTGAGTTAACGTCGGTTCCGAGCTCGCTTGCCAGGGCTAGTGCTATCTCTATTATCGAGTAGACGTTGTTGCACTGGCCGAAGTCCAGGAACCTTGGAATGCCCTCGATCGTCCCGTAGTCCCTCGCGTTGTAGCGGAACTTACCGCAGGCGGCGGAGAGTATTATGGCATCTTCCGGAATCAGCTCGGTGAGCCTCTCGTAGTACCTCATGCCCTTGTGTGGCGTGTCACAGCCGCCAACCACGAATATGTGCCTTATCCTGCCCTCCTGGATCAGCTCTATCAGCTTGTCCTTCATCGCCAGCACGTTGGTGTGGTGGAAACCCGTGAGGAGCTTTCCTCCCTCTATCTTCTCCATCTTCGGTGTTTCAAGGGCGCGCTTGATAAGCGGCTCGAAGTTGTAGTCCTCGATGTGAGGAACTCCCTCAAGGCCGGCTATTCCAACTGTGAATATTCTGTCCGCGTAGGCCTTTGTCGGCTGCTGGACGCAGTTGCTCGTGCCCAGTATGACCCCTGGAAACTCCGCGAACTCCTTCCTCTGATAGAGCCACGAGCCACCCCAGTTGCCGTAGAGCGACTTGAACTTCCTCAGCTCTGGATATGCATGAGCGGGAAACATTTCTGCGTGGGTGTACACCTTAATTTCATCTTGCAGCCCCATCTCCTCTATCTGCCTCAGGAGCTCGTAGAGTGCCTTATAGCTGTGGCCGGTGACTAATATACCATGCCCGTCAGCAGTTCCAGTGGGGACCTCTACCGGCTCCGGCCTGCCGAAGGTCTCCACATAGGCTCTGTCTAGGAGCTTCATGGCCTCTAGGTGAATCCTTCCGTTCTCAAGAATGAGTCCAAGGAAGCGGTTTTTGTCGAAGTTGACGTTCGTCAGGGTAGAGTATAGGGCCTCGGCAAGGAAGTGGCCAATCTCTGGATTGTCGTAGCCAACCTCGAGCGCGTGGTAGTAGTAGGCGGCGGTGCCCTTTATTCCATAGAGCAGCGCTTCCTGAAGGGAGTTCAAGTCCGGATCTTTTCCGCACACGCCCCTAACGGTACAGCCACCACTTAGGCTCATCGAACACTGGTTGCAGAGCATCCCAACACCTCCAGACAACTTCATCACGATCCCTCCTATGACACCTGTCATATACTTCGAGTTATAAATGAAGATACCTTCATAAAAAGTTTGCGGTTTCTTAACCTAAAAGGCCATATTTACATAGCTGGAAAGAAAATATTCGGGACGCATGATTGTATTAACTGTTACATCATGTTCTAATTTTTGAAGTAGATGTTTTCGACTTTCCCGCCCACCCAAAGTATATATGACATGTGTCATTACATTGTAATCTCCAGAGAACCACGAGTTATGACAAAGAAAATGTCCGTTTAATCCAACCTAAGGCTTGGCCTAAATTCGACCAAAAGTCTTAAATATTCCGTGCGTCATACAAGGGTATATGAAAACGAATGCTTTCGAAGTTGCTTCACGCTATGTCTATCCCTCGCTGAGGCGCAGGCTTGTAGAGATACTCAGGGAGAAGGGACTCAAGCAGACACAGATAGCGGAGCTTTTGCACATTACCCAGTCTGCCGTTTCTCGATATCTGAGGATGGACAGGGGGGCTTTAATAGACGTTGCCCAATTCCCAGACATAGATGATGGCCTCAAAAAGCTCGCCGAGGAGATAATCCAGAAGAGGCCTACCGAGTACGAAATCCACTTAAGGCTAGTTCAAATCTCACTGGAGATGCTGAGCAAAGGTTATGTCTGTTCTTTCCACTCTCAAATTGATCCTGAGTTGAACCCTGCCCAGTGCAGGGTCTGCCTGGAGCTGTTCGGTTAGCCGAAAGTTTACGCTGAGACTAACACAACATTTAATATGTTTCGACGTGTATCTTAACTGGGTGATTCTCATGAAAAGGGCACTTGTAACCCTCACTCCACCCGAGAGCAAAAGGTTGATAGCCAAAGCGGTAGTGGCCATGGAAGAAGTCCAGCACGCCCTTAAGCACGGCTTTGTCTACATCGCGACCGGAACAACCGCAGCTTATATAGCCGAGGAACTTCTCGGGGAGAAAATCGAAAAGGAGAAGTGGACCGTTGGAACAATAAGCAAAGGCAGAACGTGCGTTACCCCCAAGAATACCTGGCCGAAGCATCTCGTCCTCTACAAGGGGAAGCCCTTTGAGGGCGAGCCGATAGAAGCTCTGAAAGAGATGGGGCCGAAGGACGTCTTCATCAAGGGCGGAAATGCGATAGATGTAAACTGGAATGTGGCCGTCTTTGCCGCCGCCCCAGACGGAGGAACGATAGGCAAGACCTTCGGCTGGACGATAACCAAAGGAGTCTTTACGATAACGCCCATAAGCCTGGAAAAGTTCGTACCCACTCCAGTCGAAGAGAGCGCCAAGCTCACTGGCATATATTCCTTCGACTGGGGTACAGGCCTCTACGCGGCTCTCGTTCCAATCCCCCATGCTCACCCAGTGACGGAAGTTGAGGCATACAGAATACTTGCCGACGTTGAGGCAATACCAATCGCTGCCGGAGGTGCCGGTGGAGCCGAGGGCAGCGTAACACTCGTTCTTAAAGGAGAAGACGAGGCCATGGAAAAAGCCAAGGAGATAACGAAGGCCGTGAAGGGTGAGCCATACCTCAAGCCGTACACAGAGGACTGTGCCGTCTGTCCCTTCGCGAAGATATGTGGGTTAGGAAGCGGAGCTTTCTGAGGTGAATCCTGATGAAGCGGGCTCTCGCTTTGGTTCTTTTAATTCTCCTTTTAGCTCCACTCGTTCTTGCCGACGAGTACGAAGGGGAAGAAGACGAATACGAGGCTGGCTACACCGCCTTCGCCGTAGTCGGTGTGGCGATGATTGCTACTGGAGTAGTTTATTACTCCCTAACCAAGCGGAAACTTCTGATAATTCACAAGAAAGCGAGCGAGTGGGGCTTCGAAATAAAGCCTGAGCAGCCTTACGTGACGGTGTTTGGGCCGATTTATCCACTTACGATACACCATGCCCTCACGATAACAGGTACCCTTTTGGTGTTCGTTCACTTCTTCTCGTGCGATAATTACTCAGGTCTCGCTGGAATAACCGGTCTCAGCATGGCCATAACACTTGTTCTGCTGAACGTCAGCGGCTTTGTTGGACGCTACATTCACGGCAAAGTAACAGTAGCTGCAAAGAAACACGACAGTACCATGGCCAAGAAGTTCGTCAAGATACTGGGGAACTGGAAGAAGGTTCACATTGCACTGGCGGTAATATTCGCGATACTGCTCCTCATTCACCTCAACGCCGTTGATTGAAGCTTTTTTCAAGAATTTCTTTTTAAGCCCCCTTTTCTACATCTTTATTGGGGGGTGAGTCATGGACGAGCTGGAGATGATCAGGAGAAAAAAGATGCTCGAGCTGATGAAGAGGACTGGAATGATAGAGGTCAAGTCAAAGGGGCCGAAGGTCGTCATTGAGGTTATTACCGCCCCAGGCTGTCCCTACTGTCCAATAGCAGTCCAGATGGCAAGGGAGCTCGAGAGGAAGTATAACGGCGTCGTTGCAAGAGAGCTGAGTGTTGCAACGCCAGAAGGACAGAGAAAGGCTATGGAGCACAACATCCTAGGAACTCCCACCATACTGATAAATAACAGAGTGGAGTTTATAGGCGTGCCGAACTTTGGGGAGTTCGAGAGAAAAGTAAGGATGCTGCTAGGCCTACAGTGAGGCCCCCGTGAGAACCCAGATCCCTATCGCTATGAGCAGTATCCCCGCTATCACGGATAGCTCCCTGCTGTGCCTCACCATCGCCTGGGAGAAGCGCTTGCTCTCTGTGACGCTTCCCATCGCCAACAGTATGACCACCAGCGGGAGCACGAAGACGAGGTTGTAGAGCGCAAGCAGGAGAAAAGCGAGCGTTTTTCCGCTCTTTGAGATTATTATCGCATAGACGAGATAGCTCCCGGCAGAGCAAGGAAGGAGAGTCGTCGACACTATAACACCGAGGGTAAAAGCTCCTAAGAGTGTCGCGTCGCTGCTGAATATCTTCTTCCTGAGGCCGCTCTTACCAAAAACCCTAGACCTCTCCATTAATCCAGTAACGATAGTATAAAGGCCGAAGATTATGGCCGCAACGCCGGCAGCCCAGAGAGGCAGGCGGCCAGCGAAGTAGAGAAGGCCAACGCCCAGAAGATAGTATGAGATGTATACGGCCACTATGAATGACGCCCCAACGATGTAGAGCCTCCTCCGTGAAATCTCTCTAACGGAGAGTGCTATGAGGAGCATGGTGTAGATGACAAAGGTGCACGGGTTTATGGAGTCGCTCATTGCAAGCGTGAAAAACTGGGGGATGAAGTGAGTTAAACCGAGTGCCCAGAGTGCTAAGGAGCTTATCCCAAAGGAAGTTAGTAGGATGATAGCCAACGCCTTTACTTCACTCCTCATGGTAGTCACTCCATCCTATAACTTTTTGTGGATTTCTAAAACAAAAAGTTGAGAACAAAAGGTCAGCGCCTTCTCCTCAGGAGAACAATGGGAACTATCACGAGAACGGCCATTATTCCCGGACCGCACACTTTGTCGTTGTTTTCGCTTGTGCTTGTGGTTTCATCTTCAGACGGCGTGGAAGTTGTAATCTCTGAAGTCTCAGTTGTATCGGCCTCGGGAAGCCTGTGCTCGACATATATAGTCTGGAGCTTCTGTATGATTGTCTCGTTCTTAATGATGTAAGCCTGGCCGGCAACAAAGAGGATAAGCCCGTTGTTCTCCATGGCAGCCTCTATTATCTCGGGCGTCGCCGAGACGTTAAACTCTCCCTCGATTATAGCGTAAAGGGTTCCGTTGTAGGTTATTGCTACCGCAGGAACTCCCATAATGCCTGTGTATTTGTACTGCTCGCCGAAGAGCTTCTGGTTCTCCTCATTGTTCACGAGTTCGTAATAGGTTAGACTTTCGAGGCCATAGATTTCTGGGATGAGCTTTTTCATGTTCTGGCAGTGCGGACAGGTGCTCATGCCATACATGTAAAAGTGAACTTTGTTTGAATCTATCTGGGTTTCGGCCACTGCGTAGGAGAGCAACGAAACTGTCAGGAGGAAAAGCAACAGTAAAGCAGTCCTCCTCATTTTCTCACCTGTCAGATACTTCTCGTGGGAGGTTATAAACCTTGGCCGCGGAAAGCTTAAATCCTCCAAAGCCCAAAAATTGTGGGGATAATCATGCAGGAGTGGTATCGCTCTCGGGCGCTCTATGAGGCGGTCCTCAAGCTTGTTGATTCCGGAAACTTCGAAGAAGCCGTCAAGATGACGGAAGATATACCCGACAAAGGCATCAGGGCAAAGGCCCTCTCACGCATTGCTGTCGTGCTGGCAAAGAGAGGGGCCGATTATAGGGAAGTCCTGGAAAGGGCCATAAAATCCGCCCTCGATATAGACAAACGTGACGAAAGCACCAAGGCTTTAATGAGTCTCGCCTTTGAGTTTCTGAACCTTGACAAACCCGAAGAGGCCATGAAAATAGCCAACTACATAACTGACCTTTCAAACCGCTCGAAGATACAGGCTGAAGTTGCGCTAACCCTTGCCAAAGCAGGTAAGATCTCCGATGCAATGGGAATTATCAACAGTATCCTTGATGAAGACGTTAAAACATGGGCAATGTCTCGGCTCGCGAGCCAGCTTTAGCTTAGACTTGCCTATTTAGGACATTCTATTACCTGGTTTTAACATGTATACATCCACAAGGCTTTTTTAGGCTCACCCGTTTCCCGTTCGGGTGAGAAAAATGAACGGTGGAGAGATAATAGGACTCCTGGGAATGCTACTGCTGGTCAGCTCGTGGTTGCCTCAAACCATCGAGACCGTGAAGAAAAAACACTGCCCGCTGAACCTGAAGTTTATCGTAATCTACGTTGTAGCGGCAACACTGCTGACGATATATTCCTATATAATAGGAGATTGGATATTCTTTACCCTGAACTTCCTGTCTGCACTTCAGAGTGCAATAAATCTCGTGGTGAAACTGCTCTACCCATGACTTTTATTTTCTTCGTAGAGGCCTACCGGCTCTCCCCACTAGATAACATGACCCTCAATGGCCTTTTCCAACTCCCTTCTCGTTGCCTCGGGCTTGAGGTTGAGTTCTGTGTCAAGGGCATAGACCTTGAATTGATAGTGGTGCACCCTGTGTCCCCTCTGTGGACATGTCCGCTATAACCTATCTTTCCGAAGTCATTCACTCCTTGGACGACGTGGATTGGGGCATCGACTTCTCCCATTGGTGGGACGCCTCTTTGTATCTCGCCAAGCGGAGGGATGTTCCAGGCTATCCAGTGAGCAAAGGTTCCTCCGGGAGCGTCGGGATCATCAACTATAATCACAAGGCTCTTGGCCCTTGAGTCAATGTGGCCAATGAATATCGGTGGGTTTACGTTTTCGCCGTCGCAGGTGAATTCCACCGGGGTGAAATCCCCGTTGTGGAAGACGGAGCCTATCTCCAAATCCATTCTCACATCCCAATCTTCGTTATTGGGGGATAGACACCCACCGGCTGAGAGCAGCAAAACCGAAACCAGCACGAGCGCAACTATCCTTATATCAGTGAATAGGTTTTCAAACATAAAAATGTTTTGGCCCAAAGATTTGTTAATGACAATAGCAGTCACCCATCCTACGGCTAAGGTTTTAAGTCTCCCAAGAGTATCACATTCGATGCTCTATGAGGGCGCTCTGGGAGAGAGAAATTAACGCGGGGGAGATAGTTGTTTCACCAAGACCCGTCTGGAAGTGCATGACCTGTCCCATGTACGGGAAGAGGCCGAGCTGTCCCCCGCATGCCCCGGACTGGAGGGAAGCCAGGGAGTGGGTTAGCTCCTTCAGACAGGCGCTCATCATCAAGTTTGAGATTGATTACAACAACTTTGAGGCTGAAAAAAGGAAAGCCCTTCTCTACCTTCTCAAGCGCGAAGAAGAGCTCTTCAAGGAGGGCAAGATGTACGCAATGGCACTCTTCCCGGGCAGCTGCAACCTCTGTGACGACTGTACCTTTGAGAGGGGAGAGCCCTGCAGGATGCCAACGAAAGTGAGACCGTCGGTAGATGCTATCGGCATAGAGATCAGCCGGCTCGTGGAGATAGACTTCTCCGAAAGCGTTTTGTACGGGATGCTGTTAGTTGAATGAGGTGGAAGCATGGAGAATGAGAAAGGCTTCCCTCGAATGAAGTGGGGAGTGTCTATCCCGATGTCCCTTGTTTATTCCTTTGGAGCGGCCTGGTTCTACTATCCGCCTGCCAAGGGCGAGCCGCTGATAGATGTCACATTCGAGGAACTCCTGCTCCACTTCCTCGTTCTGATTTTCCTCTTCTGGATTGTCGCGATCCCAGGCATAGAAAAGAAGGATAAGACCGCGGATTTGATTCTCCTCACAGTACTGACACTCCCAGCGGGTGTTTTCGCGGCTCTGCTCGTTCTCTTCATCCTAAGAGGTCTAGGGATAGAAACCTACGGCGTGGAGTATTTCATCCTCCCGCTCGTGCCATTCACTCTCGCCCATAAAGCCGTTGAGGGGAGGATAACCCCTAGACCATCCCTGCGGGCGTTCGCCTATAAAGTAATCGCCTTCGCATGGGGGAATTTTGCATGATAAATCCGAGAAAGATAGCCTACGTAACTTTGCTCGGTCGCTCGGAATGGGCGCTCGTAAACACCTACTATGTCGTCGTTTCAAGGAACAGGAAGCCAAGAAAGGTCTTCATCTTTACGGAGGAAGTCTACCGGAAAAAGCTGCCCAAAGTTGTGGAGGCCATAAAGGTTATCTCGCAGGCCTACAACTTCAACCCTGAGATAGAGACCGTCGTGATACCCAACAACAGCTTTCTCGAGGCGGATAAGAAGTTCAAGGAGCTCTTCCAGAGGCTTGAGGAAGAGGGATACACTATCGGGCTCGACATAACCTCGGGAAGGAAGGCCCTCGCAACGGCAGCAGTAGTTCAGATAAGGGATTTTCCAGTCGACAGGATAATCTACATGGCCCTGCTGGACATGGATTTTCCGGACAGGCCCTATATGATGATCCCGAAGCATATGCAGCGCCTCAAGAACTTCCTCGGTGATGGGAATGTCGTTGAGCTATGAAATAATTGAGAAGCCCGAGCTTCAGGTGCTCATCAATATCTTGCCAGAGATAGTGGTAAGCTACCCCCTCTACGAACTTCCCCTATTCAGGGTAGAACCAAGCGAGAAAGGCTACGAACTGGACGTTTTGGTAAACCGCCATGAATTCAACGAGGCCGTTCCCGAGCACCTCTCCTACGAACTGCCGACATACAGCGACTTCTACGAGGCATTCATCTCGGCCGGAATTCTGCGCTACGACAACATAAACGAGTTCATGAAGAGCCTCGAGCTCTACAAGTACCTCCGCAAAGGGGTTGCCTTCGCTCCCGACACTAATCTCTTCTACCACCGCTTTATCTCGGGCTTCCGGCCGCTCGACGGTTACCAGATAGTCGTCGCAGAGGGTGTGCAGAAGGAGATAGAGAACTCAATGAACTACAAATACCGCCACGGTCAGCTGAGCGAGATGAGGAAAGCCGTCAAGAACGCCCACCTGCTCAAGGAGTTCAGCAACCGGCGCGTCAAGAAGTCTCGAAAGGCTGCATACATTGCCCTAAAAGAGTTTGAGAGGCTGAAAGACAGGATAATCATAGCCGAAAGCGTCAATGAGCTCGCCCATAACAACGACGAGATCATTATCAAGTCCCTCAAGCGCTACGACGAGATGACACCAACCCTGCTCGTCTTCCTGACGGCGGACATAGCGATAACGGATGTTGCCAAAATAGAAGGGCTGGAGTACTCCCTCTTCGAATACCCAACGGCAGAGCTCGGGAGGCACGAAGTTTCAGCCTACCAGCTGAGGACGCTCATCTTCAACCTCGCCGCTGTTTTTGGCGTCGTCGAGGTGAACGGGGTTACAATCTTCGGTGAGTTTGGAGGCAAGCGGGGGCTCAACGAGCTGAAAGTAATCTTTCCGGAGCAGAATAGAACATACCATGAGTTCATGTTCCACCTCAAGCTGTGCAGAAGGCTCATAGAGACAATGGGGGAGAAGAGAAGATAAGGAATCACTGGAGCATTCCTTCCAGCTTCTCGACGAACTCTATGCTCCTTCTGAGGTCGGCGAAGTACTCTTTAGCTTTTTCTACGTGCTCTCTCTCCACCCTTCCACCCCTCGCTAAGACACTGGCGGGAGCGAGCAGCTGGACGGCATAGCGCAAGCTGGTCTTCTCGCCGAGCTCTGCCAGGTACTCAATCGCCTCCTCGCTTATGTCAATCTTCTCTTCCCTTGCACGAATCTTGACTATCTCGCGGATTTCGTCCCTCTTGTAGGGCTCGGTGTTGATTATGAGCAGCCTGTCGAGCATGTCTATCGGTATGCCGTGCGGGGCCTCGAGGTCCGTTCCTCTAATCTTCGTCCTTCCGCGGTTGGTGGCCAGTATCAGTATCGGTGCTAACTCGCTCTCCATGGCCCTCGCGAGGAACGAGAAGGCCTCAATGTCGAGCATGTGAACCTCGTCGATGAAGAGCACTCCCGGGACAAGCGTTGCCTTGCCGTCCTCAATCCACTTCTTGACCATTTCGTCGACCTTCTCTCTGATGTCGTCGCTTATCTCCGCCCCAGAGCTAAAGAGCAGTCCGAAGATGTTTCCCCTCGCGTTCGCAACATCGAGGTCATGGAGCGTGACAGTGTAGGTGAACTCCTTTATCTTGAGCACCGGACCGCTCGGCAGGTTGACCTTTCTCTTGAAGAAGAGGCCTTCCTCCTCCTTGACAGTTCCGAGCTTTGAAATCCTGCCCGTCTCAGCGTCTATCTGTATGACGTCGCCCTCTTCAACGCCCAGCTCCATGAGCTGGTAGGCTATCTCCCTGCCGGCCCTTATGGTCTTCTCGTCGTCCTTCGTGCGGAGCGTTATTATCACGCTCTCGGGAATCTCCACGTACGGATTGAACGGGTGCCTCGTCTTTCTGACTTCAATCTCCTTGACTTCACCCTCGTAGACCTTCCTCTCCTCACTGATTCTAACGCCTATGGCCCTCCTGAGGGTCTGCTTCAGGAACTCGGTCTTCTTGACCTCGGCGGAGTAAATCTCACTTCCGGCAATCTGGACAAAGGGCACATCTTCGCCGAGCTCCCTAGCTATTCCCATGGCTATTGCCGTCTTACCGCTCCCGGTCGGGCCAACGAGGAGGATTCCCTTCCCAGCGAGCTTTCCGCGCTTGATGAGCTCGACGGCTATTCCAGCCGCTTCTCTCGCTTTAACCTGCCCCACCATGCCGTCGGCCATGAACTTCGCCTTTCCGTTCTCGTCGAGGCCGAGGCCCCTTATATGGGAGTGCATGCCGACCCTCTCGAAGGAAACCTTTGCGACCTCCTCGATGACCGGCATGCTTTCACCTCCTCCAATTAATCTTCCCGCCGGTTACTAAAATAGTGAGGATTTAAAAATTTGACGGCTTAGAAGTGGGCCTTCAAGAAGCGTCTTATTGCCTCAAAGGCTTCCCCCTCCGGAGCGAAATCCTCAGCAACTTCGCTTAAAAGCCTGTGTTCGCTGGCCTTCCCGTGGAAGCGGAAGGCTCGCTTTAGGGACGGCCAAGCCCCGAAGAGCGCCCCTGCCATGGAGCCAAGAACTGCAGTGGCTCCATAGGGCATGAAGAACCTCCCGAAGAAGAAGCCCGATGCGAGGAGACCGAATCCGAGGAGGGCATTAACAATTCTCTTCGTGAAGGAGATGGGAAACTCCGCATAGGGAATTCTGCCGTCGGCGCCATCAACATACGCGCGATAGGTGAAGGGGCCGTACTTGTACTTCAGCTTCCAGATGGGATAGTAAACGAGGCCATCAAACTGGAGCTCGAAAGTCGGCATGCCCATGCTCACGCTTCTCCAGTGGAAATAGCGTTTGGCTTCCATCTTCAGCAGCTCGCGTATCTCCCTCTTCAGCCTCTTTTCAGCATCTCCCTCATTGAGGCTCTTCTCGACAAGCCTTCCCCCCACATTTCCATCGAAGTAGCGCCTGCCCCTCGTCGGCAACGGGTAGTTAATAAGCTCGTCAAAGCCATCAGCGGCTGGAACGGTAACGTAGTTAAAGAACTCAACTCGCCCATCGGCCGTCGAGAGTCCACCGCTGTGGGCAAGCCCTTCGGCTTTCACAAAGAAGACGTAGAAGGGAATGTACAACAGTTCTCGCTCCAGGATTCTTGCCTTCCACTCGACGTCATTGGGCGAGAGCCTCTGGAGTCTGATGAACGAGCTTAAAGGCCTCCAGGGGTCTTCGACCTTTAGGCCGTAGGTGAAGGTCTTAGCTTCACCGAGCTTGATTTGGAAGCCGCAGTAGGGGCAGGTGACTATTCCAGCTTCCTCACTCTCAAACTCCGCTCCGCAGTTAGGACATTTGACCTTCATCTCTCAACCCTCACGTCGCGCGCCATCTTCCTTCCGTATCCCCTCGCAAGCTCGTAGCCAAAGTAAGCCCCAAGACCCGGAAGGATCAGCATACCCAGGGCACCCTGTCTAGCGTGGCAACCACTTCCCAGTAAGCTAAGTTTCCGTATAACATGGAGAAGAAAGCCGCAATTCCAACCCCCAAGAGGGCCGTGGTCAAGTAAGCCACCTTACGCCATATCCTGACGGGCTCCAGCGCTATAACTTCCCTCCCCTTGCCGCCGTTATAGGCCACGAAATACGTTCCACCCTCTAAGTCGTAGTAGACCTTCCAGAGCGGGTAGAAGACAAGGGCAACTTCTTCGACATCACCGCCAAAAGAGAAAGCCTTCAAGGGCTTGTCCTTGGGAACGTGTCTTTCCTTTGCAAAGTCAGATGCCCTGTCAAGCAACGTTGCTCTAGCCTGCTCCTTGCCAAAATCGGTGTTCAGAAACTCCAGCTTAAGACCCTCCCACTTCTCGGGCGTTAATCCTTTGATCGGTCTGACATCCATCATATATTTGAGCGTGTTTCTGAGCTCCTTGAACGTAATGTATCCGCCGCGCTCGAATTTCTCTGCCAATGCCTCGACAGCTATGTCGTAAACACTTCTCCTGGCAGGAATACAGACGACTGAATCGTCCTCGAACTCATGGTACTTCACGACTTTCCTCTTTTTGTTGCCCTTTCTTTCGTAGTCCACGAAGCGGACGTACCCTCTTCCTCCACCTTGCCGAACCAGAGGGGAACGTAAACCCCCTCAACCTTCGCAATCTTTATCTTTCCCCGGAGTCCGAGGAAGTCTTTGTCATTCTCAACCCTCTCCCAGAATAGGCGCAGGATCTCCTTCTTTGGAAGGCTCTCCACGAAGAAGACGTTATCCTCGGAGAAGACTTCATCATAGGCGTTCGGATAGCCGCAGTAAGGGCAGACGACTATTATATCCTCCGGCGTCGTCTCGAGCGGAGCGCCGCAGTGCTCGCACTTGAGGACTTCGATTATTACCACCAGAGATTGGGAGGAAGTTAAAGGTTAAAAGTTTTTGGCTCAGGCCGTCGATCCCGGGCATCACTAACCCCAAAGGCCAATGTCATCATCGCCGGTGGAAGTTCGCGAGCGGACTTAAAAACTCACCTAAGTTTGAGAGCAAAATATAGCGAAGCGACGCCCGTGATTATACTCGCTGCGAGGATGAAGGCACCGATGGTTCTTACGAGATATGCATCCTCCTGAAGGGCGAGCCAGCCAAGGAGAAAGCCTGCCAAAACGAGTGGAATTACTGAGAGCTCTGATCTCCAGAGAAAGCCGATTCCAAGGAAAAGACCAGCGAGCAGGTAGAGCGGGTTCCCGTAGTTCAGGAAGAGGAGAAGGGGCAGCACCAAACCTGCCCATGGGACTATCTTACCTCCCCTCTCGTCGCGATTGAGGTAGAAAGAGCCTATGATGAGAATGACGAGAGATAGAACAGCGCTTACCTGGGAAGCTGTCGGATTGGAGTTCTGAGTGTACATAGAGATGAGCACAAAAACCGCCGAAAGACCTACAAGCCCGAGGGCCTTTTTCATGCCTACACCTCACAAGACGTTGAGATACCTGTGCACCTGGAAGCTCAGTCCAACGTTCTTCCGACCCATTATCAGAGCCGCCTCGCGGTAGAACTCCATCAGTTTTGGCTGGGAGATGTCAATGGGTTCTCGCGGCTGGATAACAAGTGGTGCGAGGCCTTTCAGGAGGGAGGCATACCAGCGGACGTTCTCTATCTTTGTGTCCTTCGTCACCACGAGTTTGGCGTAGGTCTCTGCGCCGGCTTCCTTCAGGATTCTGATGCTCTCTACCTCACGGAGAACGAGAGCTTTCCAGTCTTCAGTTGCCTTAGCCGTTTCGTCCTTTATGTCGACGCTGGCGTAGTCCGTGAGATGAGCTACTTCCTTAATCAGCTCTGGAAGGCCGCCGTGGGTCTCAAGGAAGTTTGAAAAGCCAAGCTCGTGCATCCTCTCCATGAGGGCCTTGAGCGGCCTGACCTGAAGCGTTGGCTCGCCGCCGGTGTAGCTTATGGAATGTATATCCCCCGTATCAAGCCGCAGAATGGCATCGACTACCTCACCCAAGCTCGCCGGGTTAGGTTTGTATTCGAACTTTCCGGTGAAAGGTTCCACCTCATAGCGCCACCGCAAGACCTTGGAGGCATCTATGAACTCCTTCGAGTCGCACCATACACAGTTAAGATCACAGCCTGCGAATCGGACAAATATCTGCCTCCGTCCAAAGGCAGAACCCTCAACGCTCCCTCCTTCCCCCTGCCAGCTGTTGAACACCTCGGCCATTATGAGTTTCATTCCGACACCTCACTGAGGTCTATTCCTTTTACCTTATCGCTCACGTAACCCTCGAGTATCTCAACCCTCACGCTCCTATCCTCGCCAGTGAGGTCAGCCATGAGCTGGACTCCTCTCGCGTAGTCCCAGAGGCGCCTCTTGGCCTCCTCGGTTACGCTTTCGGCCATGACTATTATCTCCGTGACATTATCACTGCTCGCTATCTCTATGACCTTTCTCGCATCCTCTTCAGTGAAGATGCCCCTCTTTTTGACGAGCATAGCCACCACCCCATTCTGCAATTGCATAATTACATGATTCTGTAATCATTGAATCAAATATACTTCATGAGCATTTGAACGGCTTCCTCGAATATCTCCCGGTTCTTCCCGTCAAGAACGCTCTCGAGGTAATGGAGGCTCACGAGGTTGAGGATTATGTAAGCCGTGTCCCTGTCGAGACCAAGATCATAGGCCTCGTAGAAGACTATCTCCCTCCCAAGAGCCTCGTTCAGCATCTCCACGAAGTAGGCGATGTCCTCCACGCGGAGCTCGTCCCACTTGCTCTCCATCTCGTCGAAGTAGCGCTCCATGACGCGCAGAGTCTCAAGGTCGAGCTTCAGCGTGCCCTCGAAGTAAGGAAACTCGCCAACACGGAATATCTTAATGCCTTCCTCGTCCTGAATTCCTATGTAGTCCCAGAGGAGAATGCCCTCTACCGGGTTGTGGCCGTACTTGCTCGCTAGATAGGTAAAGCGCTCCATTATCTCCGTCATGTCGTCGAGAAACTCTTCCTCATCGCGAAAGTGAACTATCTTGCTGATCGTTCCACCCATACTTTCACCTAACCGAGGTTAGTGTAAGTGTTATAAGGCTTTATGCTAAAATTGGAACGCCCGAGGAGTATTGGGTTGCGATGATCTCGGGACCCCCAGGGGGCCGACACTCCCAAAGGCCCCCTTTCGATACAAACTTCGCCTGCGCGACGTTGGAGCAAAGCTCCAACGCACGGGACGACAGTCCCGTTGAGTTTGATCAAGATTCGTGATTCTTGAACTGCCGAGTCCAATGAAAAAAGTGTATTTCCTATCGAAATTCCTGTTCTGAATTCAAAACCTCTTAAAACCGCGTAATTTGCAGGGATTCACTCCATCGGCACCCGCGGGTGCCTCAAAAAGAGCAAATCCATTTTAAGAGCACAACCCAACACAGTTTTTAACTCTTGAATTACATTCTTTTTTGTGAAATACGTCTTACCGGACGCAATATTGGAAGGAATCACGAACTTTTAATGAAGCTTTTTCCAAAAGCTTCCTGATGAAACGTTGTTTGGCAAAGTTTCCCACGAAAGGTTTATTAGGCATAAGCCCGCTCGGTGTCCAGGTATATGCAAAGGTTTATAAAACGTCCCCGGAAAAACCCTTCAGTCGTGAAAATTGCTGATAATTAGGGGTGATGCTCATGGGAAGGACTACTAAGGTCGGTTCAGCCGGAAGGTTCGGTCCGAGGTACGGTCTCAAGATCAGAAGAAGGGTCGCGGCCGTTGAGGCCAAGATGAAGCAGAAGCACATCTGCCCGGTCTGCGGAAGGAAGGCAGTCAGGAGGATAAGCACCGGCATATGGCAGTGCCAGAAGTGCGGTGCCACCTTTGCCGGCGGCGCCTACCTGCCGGTTACCCCGGCTGGAAAGGTCGCCAAGCGTGTTACGGCCTCCAAGGCCTGACCCCTTTCCTTTGCTTAGTTTAGGGTGATAACTATGGTGATGGCCGTTTACCGCTGTGCGAAATGCGGAAAGGAGGTCGAGCTCGACCTCGAGAACACCAGAGAGGTTCGCTGCCCCTACTGCGGCAGCAAGATACTCTACAAGCCCAGGCCCAGGGTGGCCAGGCGCGTAAAGGCAATCTGATTCTTTCCAATTTCGAAAGGCTTTTATCCAATCAACTGAGTTTTGAGTGAGGGCCATGATGCTGATAACGACTTCACACAGACCCACCAGGAGGACGAGGAGCTTCGGGCACGACCTGGAGAGGGTGTTCCCCAACTCCCTCTACCTGACGAGGGGTAAGAAGACCATCCAAGACCTTCTCATGGAGGCCTACGACAGGAACTACGAGAGGCTTCTCATTGTCAACGTCTGGAAAGGCAACCCGTTAAAGATGACCTTCATCAAGGTCGACCCCGACGACTGGGGCTACCTTGGCTACCTCTACCTCCACGGCATAAAGCTCCAGCGCGAGATAGGCTTCAGAAACATAAGGCCCATACGCGAGGAGATGCCCTTCATCGTCACCACCGCCAAACGCGTCGGCCTCGATCACGTTGCCTTCGCGCAGGCCTTCGCCGAGCTGACTGGAGGGAAGTTCGTTCCCAGAAAGGAGCGTTCCCTTCTCGGTATAGCTGACAGATACAATACAGATGTTCTCGGCGTCATCGAGAGACACCCGCGCGGAATGGCGGTCAACTTCTACCGCCTCGACGTGATGAAAGAGAGGGCAGTTGGCCCGCTCATAAGCGTCAAGATATGGATAATGGAGGACGGCCGGAGATGGGACTACAAGGAGGCCCTCGGAATAAAGAAGAAGCCTGGCCAATCGAGGGAGTAATTGAGCTCTCCTTTCCCGACGAGGAGACGGCTAGGGTAGTTTATGAGAGTGTCCTTTACGAGCATAAGAGCGTGCCGTATAGAAGGAGCAAAATCGATTTTCTCCTCGAGGGAAGTAGAATCATTATCCACTTTCTTGCGAGGGACAACTCGGCTTTGAGGGGAACCCTCAACTCATACCTTCGCTGGATTAAGGTCGCGGTGGATTCTCTAGAAGTTTAGCCTAAACTATTTAAAGCCCCGTCCTTATTCTAACCTGACATTACGATTACGGAGGTGTTTGTCGTGCAGAACATCCCGCCGCAGGTTCAGGCTATGTTGGGACAGCTTGAGGGCTACCAGCAGCAGCTCCAGCTCGTCATCCAGCAGAAGCAGAAGGTCCAGCTCGAGCTCACCGAGGCAAAGAAGGCTCTGGAGGAAATCGAGAAGGTTGAGGAGGGAACCGTCATCTACAAGACCGTTGGGACGCTCATCGTTAAGACCGACAAGGCCAAGGCTCTCGAGGAGCTGAAGGAGAAAGTCGAGACCCTCGAAGTTAGGCTCAACGCCCTCGAGAGGCAGGAGAAGAAGCTCAACGAAAAGCTCAAGGAGCTCACCCAGAAGATACAGACTGCTCTAAGGCCGACCGCCGGCTGATCTCTTCTCTTTCCTTTGGGGTGGTAGCAATGGACGAGGGGAGCAGCGGAAAGAGGGTTATCCACATAGGTCTTCCAGAGCTGAGCGAAGAGCAGCTCATCGAGATAGGCGAACTGGCCCAGGAGACGATAATAGACTACGTCTTCGACCACCTCACGAGGAGCGAGGTCAAGGACATCGAGGTCACGATGAGGATAAACAGGGAGGAGACCCTCGACCTTGAGATTGAGGTTTATCTAGAGGTTCCAATCTTCGTCAAGGTGGACGTTGATAAGCTCATCGACGAGGCCGTCGAGAGGGCCTACGAAGTTGTTGAGAGGAAGCTGAGGGAGATAGCCAATGAAGGGGAAAATCAAGCTTAAGCGCTTCCTGCAGAGCTCAAGGGACAAGTCCTTCCTCCTGCTCTGCCACCACAACGCAGACCCGGACTCCCTCGGCTCGGCAATAGCCTTTGCCCTCTACCTTAAATCCACTGGAATAGAGGATGTCAGAATCGGCGTGGCTCAAAGCATATCCTCATACACCAAAAGGCTTCTGACTCTTTCTCCGGTCCCTATCGAGAAGGATCCACAGGTTCGTGAGGACGTCGTGGTGATATTCGACACATCCTCCATGGAGCAGCTCGAACCTATTGAACTTCCCAAGGACAAGTTCATAATCGTGATAGACCACCACGCCGAGAAGGAGAATCCGATAAGGGCCGATATAATGATTGTTGATTCCTCAAGAACTTCGACCGCTGAAATCGTCTGGGAGCTGTTTAAATATCTCGGCTTTTATGACGAGACCTCAGCTAAGGCCCTCCTGGCGGGAATAGTCACCGACACCGCGACGTTCCGATATTCCAATGCCAAAACCTTCAAAGCCGTGAGCGAGATTCTGGAAAGGTTCCCAATTCAGATGGGCGAGATATTCCAGCTTGTTGCCCCGGTTAGCGATGAGAACATTGACCAGGCCAAGAGGATGGCCGTGTTAAAGGCCTGTCAGAGGCTGGAGATAAGGAAATTCCGGAAGTATATAATCGCTGTCTCCAAGGTTTCGGCCTACGAGTCCCTAGCATGCAAGACATTTATCCAGCTCGGGGCAGATATAGCAATAGTTGGAAGCGAGAAGAAGGGCGTTAGAATTTCTGCGAGAGCGAAGGAGAGCTTCGTGAAGAAGGGCCTGCACCTAGGTAAGATCATGGAGAAAGTCGGTCCGATTATAGAGGGTTCCGGTGGCGGTCACGCCGGGGCCGCGGGAGCCAACGGCAAAGCCAACCTCGATGAGGGAATTAAGCTGATTTTGAAAGAAATAGAGAAATTTTTGAGAAATCTGGAGGGTTGAAAATGGCCAAGTGCCCGCTCTGTGGAGCAACTCTTGACTGGGCAGAGCTCATTGGACAGATGCTCCCGATGGAGAACGCTCGGGAGATTTTCAGCGATAAGGATGGGTTCATGGAGGCTTTTGAAGGGTTTGTCTTTAAGTGTCCGAGTTGCGGTGAGGAGTTCTACGGCAGGAACCTGCCGACAAAAGAAGCGGAAAAGGTGTTTGATCTCCTCAACGAGTTCAAGGGCTCGATAGACTGGGAGAATAAGAAAGTTCGCCTTAGACTCAACAGTCTGCTTGCCCTTGACATGATGCTCGAACAGTGGGACAGAAAGGTAAAGGGTTAGCGATAGCCTTTTTTACTTTGGTTTCCCATTCCTAGCGGTCGGTGGTTCTCGTGGCGGAGGGGGTGGAGCTTTACCTATCAAAAGGGGATTACAAGGGTGCCCTCAGAAGCGCCCTGGGAATAGATAATCCAATAAAGAGGCTTGTTGCTCTAACTGAGATTTTAACGGCCTTCCCGAGGGATGAGGTTCTCGCAAACATGCTCGATACCCTTGAGTCCATAAGCGCTACCCCAGAAAGGGCATTGGCATACTCCCTTCTGGGGAGGGCGCTGTACACGCTCGATAGGGACCGCGATGCAGAGGCATACTTTGAAAAGGCCATCGAGCTGGCGAACTCGATAGACTCCCCGAGGATACGGGGAGAGGCTCTAGCGGGAATAGCGAGAAACCTCGTTCTCTCCGATAGGTATAAAGACGCGCTCAGACTCTTCAGGGAAGCGGTTGAACTCCTCCAGGCCTCAAGGGGGCTCTCCTCCGCCGCGACTTCTTCCCTGATAAGAATAGCAAGACTCATAGAGAAGAGCGCGGACGAGATTCCAAACCAGATAGCCATTGAATTCTACGAGCTGGCGAGGGACGTTTACACGTCGATATTCTTCAAGCTCCAGGCCAAGCACCTGGAGGACAAAATAGAGCTGATAATGGACGTCCTTAAGCGGGGCAAGGCTGCAGTTGAGGAGCTCCTTGAGAAGGGTGAAGTCGAGCTGGCGATAGAAATGATGCGCTTCCTCCCGCTGGAGAGCAGAGCAATTTCGATGCTCGAGCTTGCCTACTGGCTCTTCCTCCACGAGCAGCCGAGACTCGGGAGGAGGGTCTTCGACGACGCCTTTGAGATAATCTTCGTAGGCAAGTTCAGGCCGACAGATGTTGAGCTGGAGCGCATCGCAAGGAGGTTCCTTCGCATAGGCTTCCTCGAGGAGCCGCTGATAATCGCGGGGGTTGTTCGAGACGATAAAAAGGCCTCAGAGCTCCTCGGTGAGATTGCGCTTTCCTACGCACGCTGGGGAGACAAAGCGAAGGCCCGTTCTATAGCTGAGGGAATAAGGGACGAAAGCGTTAAGAACCGCGTTCTGAAAGCTCTGGAGGGTGAAGAAGATGTGGGACACGAGCAAGGACTACCGCTTACTGGTGGCGGAGAAGAGCGTGGAGCTGTTCCTGAAGACGATTGAGGGAGCAAAGTTCAAGGGCAAGTGGGACAAGAAGAAGGCCATCCAGCTTGCCAAGGAGATGATCCCCGAGATACAGGCCATGCGCTACTCCTATATCGAGCCGAAGGAACTCATAGAGACTCCGCAGATGCAGGCTCTGAAGGAGAAGGCCAACGGCATAATCGAGGCTCTTGGTGGAGACGACTGGCACCACAAGTTCCTCAGCCTGGCCGACAAGAGCGAGCGCGAGAAGGTTGAGGAGGCTGTGGCAAAAATCAGGTTTTTCCTCAACACTATCCTCAACCTTGACAAGCGCCTAGCATTAGGTAAGATAAACGATCCGGTCATAGCGGTGGACATAAGGGTCGGCGAGGTCATGAGCGTCGGGAAGCACCCCAACGCGGACAGGCTTTTGGTTACGAACGTCAACATCGGCGAGAGGGCAATAACTGTGGTCACCAACGACCTCACCGTTAAGGAGGGTAACCGCGTTGCCGTTGCCCTGCTCCCGCCGGCGAACTTCCGCGGAATAGTCAGCGAGGGGATGTTCCTCGGCGCCGGTGAAGGCGTCCTCAAGGACGTCAAGGGAGAAATAGGCGGCCTGCCGAAGGGAATCCCGCTTGAGGCCTTTAACGAGACGAGGAACCTGGTGGAGGCGTTTTTGAAGGGGTGAGATATTATCCCCCAGACTAGAATTTTGAGGTATTCTTTTTTCTTCTAAGGTTTCTGTGACATTTCTGGTGTATTCCACCTCTTTCACATTTTACATTTATGTGTGAATTGTACTATAATTATAATTAACAAAGAAATGATTACTATTAATAATAGGAAATTTTATAAAGTCAACTACCAGATATTGGATGCAGAAACCTCGGAGGGATCTGGGTGAAGTGGAAATCGTTATTGGTAGCCCTACTAGGATTGCTGATGGTTGGAATGACTGCAGGAACGGCAAGCGCAATATCGCCTCCAATAGGGGATGAGGGGAAGTTCTTAGTATCTCTAAAGAATAATTCTATGCCAAACAGTCTAAGGGAAATCCCATTTTTCAAATATACAGGACTCAATCAAGAATTCAAATTGCTATCAGACGATGGAACAATCTTCAACTTGGCTCGAGAGCCTGCAAACATTAGTATCAAGAGAGACCGTGGAGCCACAAAAATTATCAGAAAATACCACCTAGGAAAATACTTGTTTCAGAAATAATATTTGTTGAGAGAGGTAAACTAAAAACTATTCTTGTCGTTAGTTCCAAAGAAGTAACAAATCTAACAATATTGTGGAATGTTTATTCCCCTGTCTTCAGAGATTTTGACACTGTGAACACTAAGCAAGCTCATCCCACCGGAACAATTTCCCCAGCGATCATAGGCCAAAGCAATAACATTAGATTTACCTTGTCGTATGGTGAAGTATATTCAAAATTTAAATCCTCAATCATAACCCGGCAAGGCATTTCTCTAACATTTGGGCCATTTAACCTATCCCAACACGAAACACTCAATATCGGGGAGTTTGAAATATCTATTCAAAGAGCCCCTGCTAACAAGATAATCCCTATGGGATATTATTACTACACCCCATCACCGGCTAGGTATCCAATAAAAAGGTATTTCGACATCTACGACCACGATGGCAACGTCGTTGGTAGGGCTGTTGTGACAATCTACGGAAGCAGAAAAAGAGGAAGCAACTACGCATACCTTGAGGACGGAATGGAAGGATTTACCTCAGTTGGCTATGCAGTAGCTCCCAAATATGGAAAGTTTCATTCACTATACACTAAATTTGAGTTTTGTGGAGGTTATTTCGGTTCTGGATATCCAAATGTTCCGATAGAACTCAATTATGAAGCCATAGGTGGACATCGTACTAGCAGACAATTTACTGAAGTGCATCGAACCCTCATAGACCTTGTTTCCAATTACATTGAAGGAGGAGGATTTATAAGTATTCTACTCAATGGCCTATCTGCAGAAAGCCGGAACAACAGAGGTACAAACATTCTAAAGAAGTATTACAGAGGGTCAGTAACTATAACATCACGGGGAGTAATATTGGGCTATCTCGGAGCTGATGAGATAGGCCAGTATTATACATACACGGTCCACTTGCCCTACGAGCTAGATGAAGATATGATAAAATTCTGTCTCACAGTAAGACCGGGAATAGCAGTACCTCATTCCTTATACCAAACAGACAGGCTCTACACTAGATATTACTCAATACCAATCTGGGTTCCGCTCCAAAGGCCGTAACTGGAGGTAACCATGTATGAGCCTCAAAAATCGGATATCAAACAACTTTAGAGAGATCTTGGTCGTTTATTTCCTTTATATTCTCCTTTTTAATTTGGTAGTCCACCAGTCGTCTTTACTGGCGGAGCAAAATTATGCGCCCATTAACGGGAAAGAAATCAGTATTGCGGGAATAACCTATAAGGGCAATCTAACCTGTTGGAACTCGACGAAGGAAGCCATCAACTATCGTTACCTCGTCTGTCGCTTCAGTGCATCCAGGAAAGCTTTCATAAGCAGAGGGTTTAAAGTTGACTTCTCAGCCGAGTCATCAGAACCATTTGAACTTGAAACAGCCAGAGAAGACGCAATAATCAAAATACCTCCCGATTTCAGAGGAAACGGAACACTCAAACTCAGGGTATGGATCTATGACGTCTGGTGGATCGGGGTTATTGTGCCCCAGCGTACGAACGTTGTCCTAACTTTTAACTGCACAGAAAAGGACTGTCTGTTGCAGAAAATTGAAAAAGGATGAGATCAGCTTTCCATTCTTTTCTTCACTGTCTCCAAAGCCCTCTCAGCATCGCTCTTGAACTCAGGATAGCCAAGCTCTTCCATCATCTCCGGTAGCGGGACGCCAAGCTCCTCGTGCCAGCCCCTCAGCCTGTAGAACTCCCTTCTGGCCTCAAGAAAGTCGTTGTAATCAATGAAGGCCGCGTTGCCTTCCGCTGGCCCCTCAGGCTCGGGCTCCCACCAGCGCGGCGGTATGGTATCGTCGTACGGCGGCGTGATCCAGTCGAGGGCGTCGTGGATTCTGGCGATGCTCTCCACCGCTTGGGCAACTTTCCTCAGCCTCTCGACCGTCCACTCCTCGCCAGTGACGATGCTGTAGAGCCTCGCTAGGTCTTCCATCCTGTAGGGCACAAACTTACAGACGCCGAGCATGTCGGTGATGTAGCTCTCATCCCTGCCCTCGATAAGGGACGGCACGAGTTCTTTAGCCGGCCCCTGGTTGGGCAGCTGATGCGGCCTCGGCCAGCCCCTCAGGTGGCTCGCTCCGACGTCGGCTGTGGCGTAGCTCAGGGCGTAGGTTCTCCTTCCACGCGGGTCCCAGGCCGGTGACTCCATGCCTTTGACGTGGACTGCAAACTCGCAGCCCCTTCCGAGCCTTTCGCAGGCGCGCTTTACTCCATCGGCAAGGATCGCACCGATGCCCTTCCTCTCGGCCATGAGCCTGAGAAGTCTTTCTTCGGCCTCTTCGTCACCAAAGCCCTTCGCCGGGAAGCCTATCTCTTCCTCGCCGATTAGACCGCGCTCCACCATCTCGAAGAGCCACGCTATTGTAGCTCCGGCCGCTATACTGTCCAGCCCAAGATTGTTGGCGAGCCAGTTGAAGTACGCAACAGCCGGGAAGTTGAAGACTCCCGTTGCTGCTCCGAGCATGGCTATGCTCTCATACTCGGGCTTGACGCGTATCTTCTTCCCCTTGTATTCTACCTCGACGTAGCGAGCGCACTTTATCGGACAGCTCTTGCCGTGCACGAACCATTCCGGCTCGATCTCGTACTTCTTGACCTCGTCGCCCGCTAATTTGCTCGCCAGCTCGTCCGGGATGTAAGGCCTCGAGAAGTTGTAGGCAGGACTCATGCCGAGGCTCGCCGAGCTCCTGAGGGCATCGGTGGTTCCGTAGTTCCTCGTGTGCCCGTACTTCGGATTGGTGGCGAACTCGTTGTAAAAGCTCTCCCAGAGCTTCTTGTACTCCTCCGGATTGGCCACCTTCGGTTTCTGGCCCGGCTCCACAACGACTGCCTTAACCTTCTTGCTTCCAAGAACCGCGCCAAGACCGCCCCTTCCACTGGCCCTCTCGGTGTCGTAGATTATGTTCGCTATCCTGGCAATTTTTTCTCCAGCTGGCCCTATCATGGCCATGCTGGCCTTTGGGTGCTCCTTCCAGATTTCCTTAGCAACTTCGTAGGTTCCTCTGCCCCACAGGCCTTTGGCGTCCCTTATCTCGACCTCGCCGTCATGAATGTAGAGGTATACTGGCTCTTCCGCCTTCCCCTCGATTATCAGGGCATCGAAATGGCCCTTGAGCTTGGGCCCGAAGGCGTCTCCACCGCTGGAATCGCTTATTAACCCAGTCTCTGGGCTCTTGCTCACGGCTATGACCTTACTCGAGCCCGGGACTAAGCCAGTCATTCCTCCTGGAGCGAAGACAAGCTTGTTCGCCTGGCTGAGCGGATCGGTTCCCGGCGGAACCTCACGGTAGATGATGTAGTAGCCAAGCCCCTTTCCTCCTATGAACTTCCTGATCGTCTCGTCGTCGAGCTTCTCGTAGGTTACCTTACCTTTGCTCAGATTCACCCGTGCTATCCTGTTGTGGTAACCGTACATCAGACGCACCTCCGGGCTTTTTCACGGTCTTCCTTCGAGAGCCTCCAGCCCATGGCTCCAAAGTTCTCTTCAAGGTGGGCTTTACTCCCGGCCTTCGGGATGGCTATGACGTTATCCTCCCAGATGAGGTAGTTCAGCGCGACCTGAGCGGCGGTTTTGCCGTATCTCTCACCGATTTTTGCCAGGCACTCGTTCCTTGCGAGGGAACCCTTCTCGAGCGGTGTGTAGGCTATCAGGGCAATCTTCTCGTGCTTCATGTAGTCGAGCAGGCCGCTTGTCTCTGGCCAGCGGTCTCTGAGGGAGTACTTCACCTCGTTGGCGACTATCTCGTACTTTTTCATGACTTCCTGGGAGCGCTTGAGAAGTTCAAGGTCGAAGTTGCTCACTCCTATGTAGCGGATTAATCCTTCATCAACGAGCTCCTCCAAGGCGTGAAGCGTCTCCCTGATTTTCTCAAAGCTGTCGCTGGGCCAGTGGAGAAGGTAAAGGTCTATGTAGGTGCCGAGTCTCTTGGCGCTCGCTCTGGCGGCCTTCTTCGCGCTTTCGTATCCGAAGTTCGTCGGCCATACTTTGCTGATGATAAATATATCGTCCCTCTCAAACTCCCTTATCGCTTCTCTCACTAGCTCCTCGCTGTGACCGGCACCGTAGAACTCCGCCGTGTCAATGAGGTTGATGCCCAGCTCAAGACCATGCTTGAGAGCTTCGATACTCTCCTTATCTCGCGAGTAATCAGGGCTCTCGTAGCCGCCGATGCCCCACGTACCTATGCCTATAGCAGTGACCCTGCCACTTCCTATCCTCTTGAGGTCGTTAAAAACCGGAACTCTCTTCACACCATCACCTATTTTGGGGGTTCGTCCCGGAATCTTATTAAGTTTTTCATTTGAACGTTAAAATGAAGTTCATTTCAAGCGACACGGAAGAGAAAAGAGGAAAAGAGTTCAGGCTCCGAACTTCTCGGAGCGGTTCATAAGATCCATCATCATAGACACTATGTCGTGACCCTTCACCCTGCCTATTCCACCGCGCATGCACTCGCGCTCGCCGAAGGCCTCAGTGTGGTCGACCCTGACGCCACCGCCGGCGATGAGGAGCGGAACCGGGTCGCCGCTATGATTCATAACCTCACATGGAGTTGAGTGGTCGCCGGTTATTGCTATGACAACCTCCTCGAGATCGATGTTGTCAATGATGTAGCCTATCATCTCGTCGGCCTTCTCTACCATTTGAGCCTTGAGCTTCGGGTTGTTGTCGTGGCCAGCAGCATCGGTAGGTTTGAAGTGGAGGAACACGAAGTCGTAGTCCTTGAGGAGTTCAACGACCTTCTTGGCTTTGGCCATCGCATCGGTGTTGTATTCCCCGGTCGCCCCTTCGGGCGTGTATATGTCAAAGCCTATCGCCCTTGCAACGCCCTTGACGAGGGAAACGGCGACGACTGCAGCAGCCTTAACCTTCCACTGCTCAGTGAACTTCATCGGTATGTTCGGATAAGTTCCCGCGCCCCTGACGAGGAGGTAGTTCGCTACCGGCTTGCCCTCCTTCTTCCTCTTCTCGTTTATCGGGTGCTTTTCGAGAACCTCGTGGGCCTGCCTCACGAACTCCTCCAGGATCTCCGCCACCTTCTTGCTCGCATCGTCCTCGTAGGTGAACTCATGGGGCGGCTTTCCGGCCTCGTGGGGATCGTTCTCGCCGACTCTATAGCCGGCGGCCATGCCCTTGAGCACAAGAACGGCCCTGTGGCCGGTAGCCCCAACGAAGATGAAGTCAACAGGCAGTTTGACGTTCTCCTGAATGGCCCTGGCGAGCTCGTGGGCTTCCTCTGTGCTTATTCTTCCTGCCCTCCTGTCGGTTATGATGCCGTTCTCGATGGTGGCGAAGTTAACCCTGAAGGCGAGATCGTCCTCGTCAAGGTCGAGGCCAACTCCCAGCGCCTCGAGGAAGCCCCTGCCACGGTAGACCTTATATGGATCGTAGCCGAATATCGAAAGGTGAGCGGTATCGCTGCCGGCTGGCTGGCCCGGCTTTATCGGATCCTGCTGGCCAAGGATTCCCATCTTGGCGAGCCTGTCCATGTTAGGCGTATTCGCGTACTCGAGTGGGGTCTTTCCGCCGAACTCTTTGATTGGTCTGTCTCCAAGACCATCGAGGATTATCAGAAGTCCCTTCCTTTTCATGTCTATCACCAGAGGTGGTTGGTGGCCAACCGTTAAAAGCTTTGTCAGATGTTTCTGAACCTCGAAAGGTATTTCAGATTGTTCAAAAAAGCTTTTAACTCCGCCCCGTTTCTCCCACTGGAGGTGAGAGAATGAAAGTGCTCTGGGCACCTTGGAGGATAGAGTACATACGCTCACCTAAATACGACGGATGCATATTCTGCGACTTCCCGAAGGAGAACCGCGACAGGGAGAGGCTCATACTCTACCGCGGAAAGCACAGCTTCATAATAATGAACAACTACCCCTACAATCCGGGTCACGTCATGATCGCTCCTTACAGGCATGTCGGAAAGTGGGAAGAGCTAACAGATGAGGAGCTCCTCGAGATTATGAAGCTCTCCCAGATCATGATAAAGGCCCTGAAGAAAGCTATGGATCCCCACGGTTTCAACATGGGCGTGAACATTGGCCGCGTTGCAGGGGCGGGCATAGATGACCACGTGCACCTCCACATCGTGCCGAGGTGGAACGGTGATACGAACTTCATGCCCGTCATAGCTGACACTAAAGTAATTCCAGAGTCACTCGAAGAAGCCTACGACGAACTGAAGAAAGCTCTGGAAGAAGTTCTAAGAGAGGAAGAAAAGCCCTAAAGCCTTTTCACCTTTATTTTGAACTTTTCACGGAGAGGTAGTCCCTCAAAGAGTTCAGACGTGAGCTCCAGTACGGGAACCTCAGCTTCTATCGTCGTCTCCATTCCTTGGGCGTCCCTGACCGCAAGCTGTACAAGATAGCCATTTTTCACCGTTGCCGATAGTATCGTCCCATCCTCCGATACTCCCTCAATGGTAAAATCCTGCCCTTGCAGTTCCCACGAAATCCTTTTTATTAAAGCGGGGGCTGTTTCAGGAGTTATATGCTCTACAATACCTTCCTCTCCTGCTATTGCCACTACCGGACAGGCTGCCTGAGCGTTGCAGAAGTCACGTATGGCCTCGGCTATGCCCTTGGCAAAGATCTCCAGAGGCTTTCCCATGAACATTTCGCCAAAGCCCGACCAGCTGGCCGTGATCTTAAGTTTGTTCCCAATCATCTCGAAAGTAACGGTGAGTACTCCCTTATCGCCGGTGAAGGTGTATACTGCACCCATTTTCCGGAATCCAACGGCAAGCTTGAACTCGTAGCCGAAGTCGAAGATAAAACGTGGTACCTTGAACCTGACGGTATCCCCGCTGATGCTCTCGAAGTATGGGAAGAACGGAAGCGTTTTTTCAGGCTCGCTGAGGACTACTTCGAGACTCTCCCATGGATGAGGTATTTCTACTTCCCAGCTTTTCGTTTTCACAGTGTCCTCACCGAGGATTCGTAAAGAAGAAGGCATAAAAAGGATTTCTTAAACCGTTGGTTTGGAACCCGTCAACGACTGCATACACAAAAAGAAATAGAAAAATCAGCTTTCCTCTACGATATAGATGGGAATCTTGCCGTGTGGGATACCCGCCCGTCTGCCGTACCACTCGCTGAGGACAAGGTGAAGCACCACAAGAAGGAGCACCGCTATCGCCAGTAGCACCCAGCCGTTCCTTAGTCCGGCGGCGAAGAGCAGAAGCATCACTGCACCAACAACACCCGCGGTGAGGGCGTAGGGTATCTGAGTGTTCACATGGTCGATATGGTCGCAGCCAGAGAACATCGAGCTCATGATGGTTGTGTCACTGATCGGGGAGCAGTGGTCACCAAATACTCCACCCGCAAAGACTGAGGCAATGCTGGCGTAAACAATCGGGCCAAAGCTTCCGCTGAGCTGGTAGGAGAGCGGAACCGCTATAGGCATCATTATCGCGAAGGTTCCCCAGCTCGTTCCAGTCGTGAACGATATGAACGCTGCCACCACAAAGATGACGAAGGGAACCAGTCCAGGGGAGAGCACGTTTGAGGCCACCCTGACTATGTAGTCAGCAGTTCCAACGGCATCGCAGGCACTCTTGATGCTCCACGCGAGGATGAGTATCATCATGGCGAAATGCATCTGCTTCATTCCTGCGACCAAGGTGTGCTCGACATCTTCAAGGGTCATTATCTTCATAGCCAAGACGAGCGCCATTGCAACTATGACCATTGAGAACGAACCCCACACGAGGGCCCACGTCGAGTCTGCATTCGACAGAACCTCCTGGAATCCTCCCTCTGCATAGGCAGCACTTCCACCTCCGGTGATCCACAGGCCGAGGAAGGTCATGAGAACCAGTGCTAGGACGGGTAGTATGAATACCCAGACGCTTTCCTTGCCCCCTATAGGCATTCCAACATCGATCTCGGTGGTCATCATCGGCTGGGCGCCGTCGCGGAGCACTTTACCCTCCTTTCTGGCTCTGTACTCGGCCTTCAACATCGGACCGTAGTGCCTGTGAGTAGCTGCTACGAGGTAGACAAGGATGACCGCGAGGATTGGATAAAACCTGTAAGGCCAGCTCGCGAACCAAGCCGAGTAAGCGCTTATGTTTTCGCCCACACTTGCTATGGCGTCCTTTAGGAGTCCAAGCTCGTAGCCTATCCACGTTGAAACCACGGCCAGAACTGCCACCGGGGCGGCGGTGGAATCGTCAGCGTAAGCCAGGAACTCCCTCGAAACTCTTGCCCTGTCAGTGATGGGCCTCATGGTGTTTCCGACAATGATTGTGTTTGTGTAGTCGTCGAAGAATATTATGGTACCAAAGATAGCCGCCATCAATGAAGCGGCCCTGCTAGTCTTGACCTTCTGAGTTACGGCTTTGGCGATGGCATTCATTCCACCCGCTTTGTATATAAGTGCGACACCGGCACCAATGAGTGCGTCGAACAACAGTATTCTAGTGTTCCACAGATCTGTCATGATCTGGCCGTCTTCTTCCCATGCTGAAGCTATGTTAAAGACTATCCACTTCAGTGTCTCAGTGGTTGCACCTACTGGATCTCCACCTGCAACCAGAAATCCACCTACCCACACTCCAAAAAACAAAGCGAATAAGACCCTTTTGGTGAGTATTGCCAAGCCTATAGCCACCAGAGGCGGCAAGAGTGAGAGCACTCCAAAGTCTGACATGGTCATCCCTCCTTACAGTTCCAGCAACCATCCGCTATCCTGCAAGTCCCGAAACTGGAGCACTCGAGGAATAATCGAAACGTTTTTATGTTTTCTGTAACAAATATTTCAAAATAGTCAAGTTTTGTTATATTTGAAACAGTTTATTTAGAACGATTTACCGCATCCTTCTTATCAGCTCTTCTAGAATTTGGTATGCCCTTGGGGCGTCTTTTCGGTCAATTACAAAGATCGTGTCTTTGTAGCAGGAAATCACTTGAGTTATATTTATCCCGTTTGATGAGAGTGCTGATGTCATGAAGGCCACTACACCAGGAGTTTCAATTATTCTCCCTGGGCTTATTATGGTGAGTGCCGTTTGATCCCTCAGTATGCTGACGGTTTCTCCCACCAATTGACACACTTTTTCCTCATCTTCACTTGCAATAACGATTGTAAATGTTTCTCTCCCTTGGGTCAGTTGGAGGAATCGTGACTCACTCATTATCTCGGAGATATCTTTTATAACTCCAGTAATGCGATCCTTTGAAACCGTTATCACGCTCACATCTGACTGCAACTCTATAATGCTGTTCCCGATAACCTCCCTAACCCTGCCTTCCAAGAGGGATTTTTCTTTTTTGAGCTCTTCGCCGAGTCTTATCAGTGCCATTTTAATGGCAGGAATCGAAGAGTCCAGATCAAGCTCCTCAGCAAGAAGTCTCGCAAGGGCGCTATAGTTAACAATTCCCAAGCTCATGCACTCCCTCACAAAGGGTCTCCTCATTATCTCTTCCCGTATAACGTCGGTTATACTCCTCCTCTCATCACTCATAAGCTTCACCCACCAAGAGCTGACCTTGTAAAAGAAATTTAACGGGGGTTTCACCCCAGAGCCACTTCTTTCCACTTCTCTCTCGTCCTCTTCCAGCAGCCTGGCGGCATGAGCTCTCCTTCAGGACAGTAACCAAGCTGAACGCACCTCGGCCCGAGCTTGGCCCACCTGATTATCGGCCTCAGCTCTTCGTTCTTGGCGATCTCTTCCAGCATCTTCCAGGCGACATCCCTTATCTCCCACTGGGCCCGCTCACAGGCTCTAAGGCCGAGGAAGTGCTTTAGCTCGCGAAGGTTCATGGTTACGACGATTTTGGTCCTCACCGCCTGGGGAAGGATGAAGCGCGCGTCCTCCTGGTGGACCCCAGCTTTGTAGGTTTCCTCGTATAGTTGAATCGTCTCCCTCATAAGTTTCTTCCATTTCTCGTAGAGTTCTGGGTTTTTCTTAACGCTTTCCGGGATAACAAAGGTCTCTTCAACATCCCTGGGATTTATCTTGATGTACCTCATAGACTGCTGGGTGTAGCTAGCTATCCTGTGGCGGACAAGCTGATGGCTGCACACACGAGAACAGCCCTCTATCGCGAACGTAAGAACCGCGTGTTCAAGAATCGACTCGTGACCATAGCCGAGAATCCTCGGGAGATGCATCTCAACGTCTTTTTCGCCCAGTCTCTCGAAAGCTTCCGTCTCCCATTCGTCCCAGTAGCTTATCAGTGCTGCCCAGGTGACAGTTTCGAGGGGTTTTTTCGTATAATTGACAAGTCTGACCTTGATTCCATCTCTCATGAGCGCCACCGAAGGTAAAACCGCTTCAGGTTTATTAGGTTTACTCGGAGAGACATGGGAATTAAAAACATGGTAAAAAGAGAAATCAGATGGCCGGAGAAGCCTCTTCCTTCCCAGGAACCTCGTCCGGGAGGGAGAAGAAGGCCACAACCTCAAGGATGGCTGCTATGACTATCAGCAGGGCTCCTATCATTATTAGCAGCAGGATTGCGCCGGCTATGTAGAGAAGTGCTACAGTGTGGAACATGCCAACACCGGTTTCCTCTGCTATCATGTCGTAGCTCTGCTTCATGAACCAGACTCCGACGATCATCAGGACAACTGCTATTATGCCGCCTATACCGAACGATGCCATGCCAATCTTCTCGCGACCGCTCATCATTGGGATGAACGCTATGAACAGTATTATGCCGGCTATTATGTTTAAGATCGCCGCCCAGAGGTACTTGCTGAATATCTCCTCATTCCCCGTGGCCTCGGATATATTCTTCACGGCCAGCAGCTTCAGTATGAAGCCTATAAAGCCAAGTCCCACGATACCCAGCAGGGCACCAACCCCACCGAGAATTTTGGCATTGCTAAGCTTCCCCATGAGCCACACCTCAAGGTATCTGTGGTTTCAATCTTATAAAAGACTTTCTACTTTGAACCATAAATTTTTGGACACATCTCCATCGGAAAGACACCGATGGCATAAGTAATCCATTGATGTCCATTACGTTTGGAAAGCTCCAGAGCGTTAATGCTCAAAAGATTTCAGCAGGAAGCAGATTTATTCGACGAAAGGGTTATTAAAACCGAGCGCCAGCTTTAAGCGGTGATGCACATGGTGGTTAGCCTAGCCGGAAGAGACCTTCTCTGCCTTCAGGACTTTACGAGGGAGGAGATTGAGACCATTCTCAAGACGGCCGAAATGATGAAGATCTGGAACAAGATTGGAAAGCCGCACCGCGTTCTCGAGGGCAAAACTCTCGCTATGATATTCCAGAAGCCCTCGACCAGGACGAGGATTTCCTTCGAGGTTGGAATCTACCAGCTCGGCGGTTACGGTCTCTACCTCAACGCCAACGACCTCCAGCTGAGGAGAGGCGAGACCATAGCCGACACCGCGCGCGTTCTCAGCCGCTATGTGGATGGAATAATGGCTCGTGTTTTCGACCACCAGGACGTCGTTGACCTCGCCAAGTATGCCGACGTTCCGGTCATCAACGGTCTGAGCGACTTCTCCCACCCGTGCCAGGCTCTCGCCGACTACCAGACCATACTCGAGAAGAAGGGCAGGATTCAGGGGCTTAAGGTCGTCTACGTCGGCGACGGAAACAACGTCGCCCACTCCCTCATGATAGCCGGAACCAAGCTCGGTGCCCACGTCGTGGTTGCTACTCCAGAAGGCTATGAGCCTGACAAGCGCGTAATCAAGTGGGCCGAGCAGAACGCGGCCGAGAGCGGCGGCTCGTTTGAGCTCCTCCACGACCCTGTCAAGGCCGTTAAGGACGCCGACGTTATCTACACTGACGTCTGGGCTTCAATGGGTCAGGAGGCCGAGGCTGAGGAGAGGAGGAAGATATTCAAGCCCTTCCAGGTGAACAAGGACCTCGTCAAGCACGCCAAGCAGGACTACATCTTCATGCACTGCCTCCCGGCTCACAGGGGCGATGAGGTTACTGACGACGTCATCGACAGCCCGAACAGCGTCGTCTTCGACGAGGCCGAGAACAGGCTCCACGCCCAGAAGGCGGTTATGGCTCTGGTTATGGGTGGAATTAAGGTCTGAGCTTTCTTTTCCCTATTATCTTCGAAAAAGGGCTAAAAGTTTAAAATTCTCCGCTCAAACTCTATTCATGCTAGAAAGACTCTTCAGCCTCGGCTACTCCAAGACCTTCGCGGAGCGCTATTACCAGCTCTGGGGTGAGCGGGCCCTAGCAATAGCGGAGGCCATGGAAAAGCCCCTTCCAAGATGCTTCCGCGTGAATACTCTTCGCGTTGAGATTCCAACGCTCACGAAGCTCCTCAACAAGAAGGGCTTTCAGTTCAGGCGCGTTCCGTGGGCTCGGGAAGGCTTCTGCCTCACGCGCGAGCCTTTCTCGATAACCTCTACGCCTGAATACCTGAGCGGCCTCCTCTACATCCAGGAGGCCAGCTCGATGTACCCTCCCGTGGCTTTAGACCCGAAGCCCGGAGAGGTTGTAGCAGACATGGCCGCCGCCCCCGGTGGAAAGACAAGCTATCTCGCTCAACTCATGAAGAACGAGGGTATCATTTACGCCTTTGATGTTGGGGAAGAGCGGTTAAAAGAGACACGCCTGAACCTCTCTCGCCTCGGGATCACCAACACGATACTCATTCACAAGTCCTCACTCCACATGAGTGAGCTTGGCATCGAGTTCGACAAAATCCTTCTCGATGCCCCATGCACAGGCTCCGGCACAATCCACAAGAACCCAGAGCGGAAGTCCAACAGAACTATGGAAGATATAAAGTTCTGTCAGGGACTGCAGATGCAGATGATTAAGGTCGCCCTTGAAAACCTCAAGCCGGGTGGAATACTCGTCTACTCAACCTGTTCCCTCGAGCCGGAAGAGAACGAGTTTGTGATCCAGTGGACTCTCGACAGCTTTGACGTCGAACTTCTACCTCTCAGATACGGGGAGCCTGCCCTGATCAAGCCCTTCGGAGTCAAGCTGAGCGGAGAGATAAAGAAGGCAAGGCGCTTTTACCCTGACAGACATGGAACCAGCGGCTTCTTCGTGGCAAAGCTCAGGAAGCTTTAGGGAAAGTTTTTATCAGATATAGTCATAGAGATAAAGTAGCTAAACTAGGAGGGGTCATTGATGAAATTGAGAATCGATAGGTTTTTGGAATCTCCCACTCTAGGGGATACAATTTTAGTTAGATACCTCCCAACCGACCATCCGGAACTCCTGTTTTACAGTACCGTCAGGCACGCGCTTGAAAAGGAAGAGAACGTAATTATTGTAGATGCTTTCAGCACGTTCCACATTTTTACTACATTTCTTGCATTGAGTGGCAGGGACGTCACTTTCTTGAAGGACATACCCACAGTTAGAATCGGGGGCATCGCCCAAGAGGGAAGAGTCGTATCAACCATCAATCCATTCAACGATGTATCCATCTTTGCTCGAGAGTTCGCCAGGAAAATTGAAGAGATTGCGACTCCAGGAACCAGGATTTTCTTCCTCGGGGCTGGAAAGCTCTTATCAATCTGGGAGAACAACCCCTACGACCTGAGTAGGTTCTTCATTGAGTTGGTCATGAAAACCCGTATCAAGAAGAGATTCCACAGTGTCATCTTTGCCAATGTAGGGGTACTGAGGCCTGAAACTTTCGAGAAGCTGGAGTTTTACCTTCCAATTATCCTTGAGATCAAAGAGGGCGGAAAGAAAGCTGAGATCATTAAGCATCTTCGTCTGGAGTTCGTTGGTTTGGAGGTGGTACCATGAAAGCTCTGGAAGATTTCGTGAGGTCGTTCAAAATGGGAGAAACTGTAACCGTTGAGCTGTCATCATGTTCACCGCTTCATCTTATTTTCTATAGTGCCCTTAAGTTCGCGCAGGAGAAGGGTACGAACGTTCTGATCCTAGATGGGTTTGACCGGCTAGCAATCATTGTTCAAGACCTTAAGAGCGTCGGCATTGATGTCGATCTAGACAATCTTGATGTTATAAAAGGTGGGGGAACGCTAAGAACAGGAAACATAATAGCACACATTGATGTGTCCCACGACGAAAGGGTTTACATTAGAAAGTACAGGGATACGTTCCGCAGGTACCTCAGTTCTCATTCTAAAACTGTGTTGCTTGTCCTTGGGTTGGAAGAGTTCGTTATGAAGAGCAACGCCGGAATTAGGGATGAGATGTTCTTTATGGACCTTCTCAGATCCTTCCTTAACGTCCCCCAGAGAATCGCGGTTTATTTCATCAACCCCAGCCTGATCAGCGAGCGTGCGCGGGCTCAGCTGGAAGAGCTCTCCACAAGGGTTATCTCAGTGGAGTGCTCCAACGGCATATTGGTAAAAATCAAGAAGAGCATAAAACCCGAGGAACAGGGAGTCGAGATACTTGTACCCATGAACCATATTATCGAGTCAGAGCCCCATCAAGGATCTTGAGCCTCTCTCTAACTTCATCGCTTAATAGGGATTCGAGCTCCTCCCTCGCTTTTTTTGAGAGTTCGAACTTCTCCAAGCCCTTTGAAACACTTACCCAGCTTATCTTCCTACCCTCGAAAAAGACATCTATGTCGCACAGCCTCTGGTAGCCCACGTACTCAAGCCCCTTCAGTAGGAACTTCACCCGGAGAGGGTCTTCCCACGTCAGCAGCTTGAGCTTGTAGATCGGAACGCGCATAAACGGCCTCGGGTAGTCCCAGTCCCAACCCTCCGCAACTATGAATCCCAGGTCGAGGTCTTCTATGACCATCATAAGCCTCTCTATGTTCTCATTGTAGCGCTTGTCTGTATCGTAGATTTTTATTGTGATATCTTTCCACTCCGGCATTAACTTCATTAGCAGCACCGAAGCGTCTATGCTAAGCTCGCGATAAACGCTGAAGAAGTCCTTCTTTATGAGAACGGCCCCCTTTATGTCCTCCGGCCCTATTGGGGAGTTGAGCTTCTTCTCAGTTACTGCTATTATCGTATCGCTTGCTTCTCCTTTGTCGAGTGCCGTTTTGATGTTCATTATCTCCCCATTGTATTTCTCCGCGAGCAGTTTGAGGCCTTCTTTGACGTTGGCAGGTACGCGTATCATTATTATGGTACTCTCTATGTGGACTTTCTCCACGGGTAGAGCTCGGTTTATGACCTCGCTCAAGACAACAGAAGCGTGTCTGTCGATGAGAAAAGCCATCTCCGGCGGAATCGTCTCCTTCTTCCACTCGTCTGTGACGAAGACTACGGTCTCAAACTCATTGCTCTCGCGTATCGCATCTTCGATGGATATCTCTTCAACTCCAAAAATCTCACCGAGACGGGACTTTACAGCCCCTACGTCTTTGGTTCTTAAAAAGACCATCAAGGGCCCAAAACGCAGGAACCTCATCACATACCCCTCCAGAGTTTGTAGCCCCTATCAAAATCCGTTCCTGATGGGTATTTCACCCGACAAGTCCTCCTACTCGGGAGTAAGACAAAGTTAACCCCAAGAACACCGTTCAGACCTCTCTCAATCAGCTTAAAGTTGTGACCATAGAGCCTAAAGTCAGCTTCAAGGCTGACGACGTCTTTCCAAGTATGACCTAGGGCAAAGCGGAAACCCTCTATTTCCACGGTGCTCCCCGGTTCGACACTACTTTCGCCGAAAAACTCGCGCACTATCTCCGGATCATCTTCGTTGCCAGAAACAACGTAGATTACTGCATCAGAATCCTTTAAAATTCGTGCGAGCTTTCTAAGCGCCTCCCGATATAGAGGCTTCAACTCGGGCCTTCTCTCGAGCTTTATGTTATCCGCAAAATCTCCAGTGTGGATCAGGTAGTTCGGTTTCGTCTTCTCGATGAGCTCTTCGATGAAGCGGTAGGAACTTTCCGGAGTGTCGCTTACGTGCATGACCTTGACTTCGTCTGATGACGCGAGCAGCTCCAGTACCTTTTTCCGGAAGGTTGGGAGTCTGATGGGCATCTTAGGAATTAGGAGCAGGGCTTATATATACCTTCGCCAAGGTTCTCTCTGGTGTTACCATGAAGGTTCTCGTTCTTGGAGCTGGAAACGTTGGAAGGGCAATAGCCTGGGATTTAAGAGACGAGTTCGAGGTCTGGGTAGGGGACAGGAGTGAGGAGAGGCTGAACTCCGTTAAAGACTTCGCCGAGACTGTAAAAATAGATGCCTCGAACTTCGATTCCCTCGTGGAAACCATGAAGAGCTTTGAGCTCGTCGTTGGAGCTCTGCCCGGGAGGTTTGGCTACTCCTCGGTCAAGGCCGCCATAAAGGCGGGCGTTGACATGGTGGACGTCTCATTCATGCCCGAGAACCCGCTGGAACTACGCGAGGAGGCAGAGAAAGCACAGGTTACAGTCATTTTTGATGCGGGCTTTGCTCCGGGCTTGAGCCACATACTTATGGGAAGAATATGGCAGGAGATAGACGAGCTTAAGGAGGGCTACATCTACGTCGGCGGTCTTCCCAGGGAGCCCCGCCCACCGCTGTATTACAGAATTACATGGTCACCTAAAGATCTAATTGAAGAATACACGAGGCCGGCGAGAGTGATAAGAAACGGAAATGTTACGGCAGTTGACCCGTTCGAGAAGATCGAGAGAGTAACCGTTGGTGACTTCGAGTTTGAGGCTTTCGTGAGCGACGGTCTGCGCTCTTTATTAGAGAGCGTTAAAGCTGAAAAGCTCGAAGAGTGGACACTCCGCTGGCCGGGACACCTCGAGAAGATGAAAGTTTTAAGGGAGCTGGGCTTTTTCAAGCCGGAGCACATAGACAAGACACTGGAAGTTATAACTCCCCTGATGACCTATGAGAGCCCGGACTTCTCGATAATGCAGGTCGTTGGAAGGGGAATCCTCGACGGCAAAAAGAAGGAAATCGGCTACCTCCTCTACGATGAAGAGAAAGAGGGATTCACGTCCATGGCCAGAGTCACGGGCTTTACCGCTGCGATAGTAGCACGTCTCGTCGCCGAGAAGGGCTGCATCTTTGGTGTTATACCTCCGGAGATACTCGGAATGCGCATAGACACCTTTACACGGATCACTGAGGAACTTGCCGAGAGAGGAATAACGCTGGAGAGGTGGGAGAATGCTCCACCTGGTGATAGCTGACTCCGAGCTGGAGCTGGCTCCAAAGTCGATAGTTGATCACCCAGCGATAGTCAACTACGCCAAGAGGAGGAACAAGAAGCCAGAGGAAGTACTCCTGGACAGCACTTACCACCACTCGGCGCTCAAGAAGCTCGAAGACGGCGAGAGGCGCGGGAGGCCAGACATAGTGCACGTCTGCCTCCTCAACGCGCTTGAGAGCATAGCGAACAAGGAGGGCAAGCTCCGCGTTTACGTCCACACGAGGAACGACGAGGTGATTTACATCAAGCCAGAGACAAGGATTCCGAGGAACTACAACCGCTTCGTTGGTCTGATGGAAAGTCTCTTCAAGAACGGTGTTGTGCCTGAGGGACTTGAGCTGCTTCGCATGGAGGAGAAGAGCCTGGCTGAGCTCATCGACGAAATAAAACCGGACGGAGTCTTCGTCATGCACGAGAACGGGGAGTCCATGAAGCCTCAGGAGTTTGGAAAGGTCCTTGCAGGACTCCAGAGCCCGCTGGTGGTTGTCGGAGGATTTCCCCACGGAGACTTCAGGAGTGAAATTCCCGGAAAGAAGATAAGCCTTTACAAAGCCCCATTGATGGCATGGACAGTTGTGAACGAGATAATCATCAACTTTGAGCATTGGGTTCTCTGAAAAGGGTAGAAGGGCTACATAATGTTTTTATATTTTGCCGATGTTTAATTCTTTTA
>NZ_SNUN01000012.1:0-28120 GCF_012027535.1 Thermococcus sp. GR5
CCTATGCTGAGCTCGCCATTAAACTTTTCCCTGGCGTACCTGACAACGTTGAGGCTCTCCTCCACACTTGGCTTTTGAAGGCTCTCCATCTCAGTGCCGGCTGTTGGAATGAGCACGTCAAGGACGAGCACGTCTATTGGGTACTTAAGGAGCATGTCTATTGCCCTGTACTCCCAGTGAATTCTGCCGAAGTCAAGACCGATTGTTATGTGGGGTGCGACCCTAACACCGGCTTCGGTGAGCAGATCGAGGATTCTGAGATAGTCTTTGACGGTCTTGTTTATCTTGTACACGCGCTTTATCACGTCGTTATCGCCGACGAAGTCGAGGGAAACGACGTCAACGTATTTGACCCACTCCAAATCGCTCTCGTCTATGAACCCAACGTGGGCGTTGAGCTTTAAGCTCGTCCCCCTCTTTATTTTCCTCAGCTCGTCTGCGTACTTATCCAGTGGTACCTTCAACCTGGAATCCATGCCACCGCTGAGGAGGCAGCCGGTATAGCCTTCCTTTTCCAGATTCATACAGTAGTTGAGGAGCTTCCTTCGCGTGGGTTTTCTCATCCTCTCCAGGTAGTGCCTCCCACAGTGGGCGCAATTGAGGGCACAGTAGTTGCCCGTGAGCGAGATTGAGGGAAATTTGATGCCTGGGATGTAGATTTTGAGTTTCTTTCTCTCTGCCATCTAAGCTCACCTCGAAAGGGGGTTGCAGGAGGCGGAGTCCTCTTGGAGATTTTGATATTCCTTTTCCATTGGGCAGGCCCCCGGATAACCACTCCGCTGGTTCTTGCAAGTTCAAAAAACGTTGAAGCCGAAGTTAAAAACCCTTGCTGGCCAGTAATGTGGAAAAGAGAGAAGGGCTCAGAAGAACGGGTTCCTGAACTTCCTGCCCGGATAGTACGCGATGCCCTCGAGCTCCTCTTCGATCCTGATGAGCTGGTTGTACTTGGCGTTCCTGTCACTCCTGGCTGGAGCGCCGGTCTTTATCTGGCCGGCGTTGAGTGCAACCGCAAGGTCGGCTATGGTGGCATCCTCGGTCTCTCCGCTCCTGTGGGAGACGACGACGCCGTAGCCAGCTCTGAAGGCTGTGTATGCGGCATCTATTGCCTCGCTCAGCGTTCCAATCTGGTTGACCTTGAGGAGAAGTGCGTTGGCGGCACCCATCTCGATGCCCTTCCTTATCCTCTTCGGGTTGGTGACGAAGAGGTCGTCGCCGACTATCTGTATCTTGCCGCCGAGCTCCCTGGTGATGAGCTTGAAGCCCTCCCAGTCCTCCTCCTGGAACGGGTCCTCGATGGAGACTATCGGATAAGCCGAGACAAGCTCCTTGTAGAGGTCAACGAGCTCTTCCCTCGTGTACTCCTTGCCGGCAACGACGTACTTGCCGATGTCCGGGTGGTAGAACTCGCTGGAGGCTGCATCAATAGCGAGGGCAATCTCGTCGCCCGGCTTGTAGCCGGCCTCCTCAATGGCCTTGATGAGGGTCTCGAGTGGCTCGGTGACCTCTTTCATTGGCGGTGCGAAGCCACCCTCGTCTCCTACGTTTATTGCGTTCTTGCCGTACTTTTCAGCGATGACGCTCTTGAGGACGTGGTAGGTCTCGCTGACCCACCTTATAGCTTCTCTGAAGGAGTCAGCACCAACGGACATTATCATGAACTCCTGAAAGTCAAGCTCGTTGCCGGCGTGAACACCGCCGTTGATGACGTTGCTCATCGGAACGGGCATGACGTAGGCGTTGGTCCCCCCGATGTACTGGTAGAGCGGAAGTCCGAGGGCGTTGGCGGCAGCCTTTGCAACGGCCAGGGAAACGCCAAGGATAGCGTTTGCACCGAGGTTGCTCTTGTTCTCGGTGCCGTCGAGCTCGAGCATCAGCATGTCAATGTCCCTCTGCCAGGTGACGTCCATGCCGATGAGCTCGGGCGCGATTATCTTGTTGACGTTCTCAACAGCCCTTCTAACACCTTTTCCGTGGTAGCGCTTTCCTCCGTCGCGGAGCTCAAGGGCCTCGTGGGTTCCAGTGCTCGCTCCGCTCGGAACCGCTGCCCTCCCCATGCTTATCGGTGTGTAGACCTCGACCTCGACAGTCGGGTTCCCTCTGCTGTCAAGTATCTCCCTGGCAACGACCGCGGTTATCTCAAAGGGATTCTCCATCTCAATCACCTCGGGTGATATTCTCCAAGCAGCATATAAAGCTTTTAGTCTCTCTGGGCTTGTTGTGGGGTTTTTGGCTGTTATTATAACGAGGTTGTTGCCATGTTTTGCAGAACAAAAAAGTCAAAATTTTTTTAAATTATTTTATGCATTTAACCTATTGAGGATGTATTAATGGATATAGATGATACAAATAGAGATTTAAACTGTATAAAGTCTGAAATAGCTGGTTTTCCAAAGTTTTTCGTGATACACGAGAGCTCGGGATACGTGGTGGAGGTAGAGCCCGAAACCTACTCCGGCCTTCAGAAAATCAAAGAAGGGGAAGGGAACAAACTAACCTCGGAAGAGCGAGCAAAACTTAGGGAACTTCAGAACTATTTGAACCAGCTCCCGCCCCTAAACCTTGAATACAACGAAGATTACGGTTTCCTCCTTGGGGGGAGCATCAACGTTTCCCAGGCCTGTAATTTCTCCTGCGTTTACTGCTACGCAAATAAAGGAACCTATACCCTCGAAAAGCCAAAACTTATGGATAAAGAGACAATCCGAAAGGCCATAGACTTCCTATTTGAAAAATCTCCCTATGGAGTGAGCATAGTCTTCTTTGGAGGGGAACCCCTACTAAACTTTCCTGCAATAAAAGAAGGCGTCCTCTATGCAGAGCAGAAGGCCAGGGAAACAAAGAAACCCGTCTTTTTCAACGTTACAACCAACGGATACCTTCTCACCCCAGAGGTGGCTGAATTCGTACTAGACCACCCCTTCAACGTGATAGTGAGCATGGATGGACCTAAAGAAATCCACGACCATAACAGACCCTTTGCGGACAACTCCCCCACCTACAATGTTGTAGCCAAAAACCTCAAGCACCTCGTTGAAGAAGCTAAAAAAAGAGGAAAGCTCCACAAGATTTCTGTGAGAGCAACTGTTCTCCCGGAACAGCTTAATAGAGTTTATGACATCTACCACCACATCAAGACAGAATTTGGAGTCCTCAACGTCGGGGTTGAATTAGCCACCCTCTCGGACAGCGTAGTAACCAAGGGACACATTGATACTTACCTGGACCAACTCAAGAAAATCGCCGTCGAAGAAGTTGAAACCTTTGGGGAGTTGGGAACCGTTGTTTACGTCAAATTCAAACAGATAATCCAGGATGTTTACAGAGGGAGAGTAAGTAGCTTCCATTGTGGCGCTGGAAAGGGAAGCGTTGCCATTGACGTGAACGGAAACATTTATCCGTGTCATCGGTTCGTCAGCATGAAGAACTTTGAGCTTAGCCACATTGAGAACTTCGAATGGGAGCATCTAAAACGCTTTGAGCTCCAAAAATACAACTTCTTCAACCATGAACCCTGTAAGAGCTGTTGGCTAAAACTCTACTGCCACGACTTTTGCTTCTACGAAAACACAATATACACGGGCAGGGGATTCATACCGCCTGCTCTGAAATGCTACTATTCGAGAGAATCTTTCAAAATAGGACTATGGCTTTACTCCCGGCTCTGGGATGAATATGAGGAAGAGTTCGAGAAGGTGTTAGAAAAGTCAATCTCAGTCCCCAGCTCTGATCCTGAACGTAATACTGCTCCTGAGCTTGAGAGGATAGAATCAGAACACATCACGGCCACAATTTAAAGGAGGTGACAAATTGAGGGCTTTAGTCAAAACAAAGCCAAAAGTTGCCACCTTGATGGCATGCCCTGCGATAAAGGACATATGGTGTGAAGTCAAGGAGATAACCTGAATTCTTCTAACATTTTTATTTTTGTCTGCGCTGTAATCGGGAGACAGGTGATGGAATATGGATATAGTAAAGCGCTATACCTTACTTTACATCTTCATGAATACAGGCTTCATTGGGAACCTCCTCATCGTCTACTACCTCTCAAAGGGCCTTACATATGCCCAGATAGGCATCGCGACATCGATACTGACTGCGGGATTCTTCCTGTTTGAGGTCCCGACAGGTGTGGTCGCGGACAAGATGAGCAGGAAGCTCAGCGTTCTGGTGGGCTTTGCGATAAATATAACGGCCATGATATTCCTGATATTCCTTAGGGGATTCCCTATGTTACTCATTTATGCCATTGTTGCTTCGTTCGGCGCAACGTTCGTGAGCGGAAGCCTCCAAGCGTGGCTCTTTGACAACCTCAAACACCTTGGGATGGAAAGAGAATACCGGAGCCTAATGAGGGACATTAAAACCCTTACGATTCCACTCTCGGCACTAGCCATAGCGATCGGAGGAATCCTCGCCCAGCTCTACGGCTTCTGGCTTCCCCTTCTTCTTACGTTAATCCTTGAAATAGCTACCCTTATCGTGGCCTACACGATTCCAGAATATGAATTCAAAAAACCAGAGCGCTCATACCTCTCACACACTCTCCATTCATTCAAGGACATCCTCCAGCCCCAGCTCTTCTGGCTGGTGGTTCTCTCGATAACCGTCGTCATGGCCACGAACCAGTTCCGGAAGTTCTTCGAGCCCTACCTCGGTGAGATACTCGCAAAAAGCCTTGGAACGACCTTAATGGGAACCCTTGGACTCCTTGGAATTGTTGAATCCATCGTGAAGATTATCCCCAGGCTCATAGGCGTTCGCTTAAGGGACTCGTGGAGCGTTAAGGCCTACTCCCTTGCCCCTGTTGTCATTCCAGTATTGACGGCATTGTCGGTCGTTTACCAGAATCCACTCTGGATTATTGCCATTGGGATTTTCGTTACGGTGATTCACACGGCCTTCTCCTTTAACCTTGGGATAGAGATCCAGTACAGGATTCCGAGCGAGAAGAGGGCCACCATACTGTCCGTTTACTCCATGGTCTCGGCACTGGTCATGAGCGTTTTCTACTTCATCTACGGGTTTGCCGTTGATTGGCTTGGGCTTGGGGAGGCGAGACTGGTGTTTGCCATAGCGTTACTGGTTGTTGGAATCTTCCTGAAGGCCGGTGAAATCGTGGGGCCCCTTGGGGAGACCCTACGGCTCAGGCACGCGGAGGCTATCCCAAATGAGCGGTAGGCCGTATCCTAAACAATACAATGGCAAATTTGGGAATTGGATGGCCTTTGACTTTTCTTTTCTCAAGCCTCGCCCTTAGCCGGGAGGATGTCAGTTCAAGCCGGATTGAAGCGATGGGAAGGGGTATATATTTCCTCTCCTTATTTCCTACGGTGGAGATCATGAAGAGGGTTATGGTGCTGATTGTGTTTTTGATGTTCGCTCTAACACCCCTGGCCGAGGCCTGCATGAGCCCCACCGATGTCTATGCGGTCGAGGTCGTTCTGAACAAGCCAGGAATAACTTACAAGCCGTATCCCGCTTTCAATGCTCTTCACAACGCAATAGTCGAGAATGATACCTTCATCTTTCGCTCCCACTACGACAAAAGGCTTGTAGTTGTACTGTGGAACGCCAGCGACGGTCCCCACCTGAGGATAGAGATTCCGGCAGAGTGGAAAGAGACTGGGTTGACTAAAACAGCCTTCAACGCCTCGCTCCTGATAACAACTGACGCACTTGAAAAGTTGAAGGCTGATGGATGGAAAACGAGGGACAATCTAACTTTTACCAGGGACAACGTCACGATAACCCTGACGCCGGTGGCTGGGGAAGAGTGCACTTCGGATGGAGACTGCACCACGGGCGGCTGCTCCGGGGAAGTATGCGCTCCAAGGGAAGAGGCCACCAGGATAGTAACCCCCTGCGTCTATCGCGAGTGGTACACCTGCCTTGGCCTGACGAGCTGCGGCTGTGTAAACGGGATCTGCACCTGGAAGCCAAACGATGCCTTTGAGTCCTGCCTGAGGGAGCACGGGATTGATCCCGAGAAAGTTATCCGGGCGGGTCTCGTGAGGGTGGAGGTTGAAGCTTACAACATGGAGCCTGGAGAGGTTGAGGCTGCCGTTAAGGACTTTCTCTCGGCCTTTGGTGTTGACTGCAACCCGGCGTTGACCTTCGTGGAACCCATGAGTGGAAGGCTCGTTCCTGTGGTTGATTCCTCCGAGGTGAACTTCTCGGAGGCGGTAAAAGTCGAGCTCGAGTGGCTGAGGGATGTCGGGGTGCTCCAAATAAGCGACGAAGACATCGAAGCGATAGCTAAAGTTGCCGGGCCTGGAAAGGCGGGACCTAACTCCCACATCGGCTGGTACGAGACAAAAGACGGCACTTATGCGTGGATACCCTACGAGGAGAGCCTTAATCCAATGCTGGTCAGGTGCACCACCGATGAGGTGCCCACCTACAACCTCCCGAACGGAACTGCCTATGTTGGCCCAACAGTAACCCAGTCCCCATCCACAGATGCCACCACGTCGACGGAGAGTTCACCAAATGGTGGAATATGCGGTCCTGCCTTAGTCGTTGGGCTGTCGCTGTTTGCCCTCCTGCGGAGGAGGTGAACTTTTAAACCTCCCTCTCCAACTTTTCACCATGGACTGGAAAAGAGGGCTTCGCGAAGAGGGTTTTCTCGAGCTGGACGGCTTTAGGGTGGAGCTTACCTTAGACGACACTTTCATGGACTTGGACTACATACCGAGGATAATCGTCTACGACTATGAGAACGAGAAATGGCATGTTCTGAGAAACGCCGTACCGAAGGGAAGGACACTCGAGGAGAACTGGGACAACGCAGTGAGGGTTTTTGAGCGGATAGTCAGAGGTGAAGAGGAGCCACAGTTTGGTGAGAGGGGTGTTAAGGAGAGGTTTTTAAAGGATTTGAAATTCCTGGGGGTGTAAGGTTGCCTTTCTAACGTTCGTTTGAATCTTCATTAGAACTTCCTCTGCCTTTTAGAAAAAAGCTCAAAAATTGTTAAAAATCCAAAGAGGGCCTGCAGATTTTCTGATTGAGTGCCCATTTTTGAGGGAAAATTCTAAATACATTTAGATGGAGTAGTAACCGGTGATGGGTATGAGCGATCACATCGATGTCGCCAGGTATATCGACCATACGAATCTCAAACCTTACGCTACCGCTGATGACATAATCAAGCTCTGTGATGAGGCCAAGCGCTACAACTTCTACGCCGTCTGCGTCAATCCCTACCGCGTCAAACTCGCCAAGGAGCAGCTCAAAGGCTCGAACGTAAAAGTGGCCACTGTCATAGGATTTCCACTCGGTGCAACTCCCACAGAAGTTAAGGTCTTCGAGGCGAAGAAAGCACTTGAAGACGGCGCTGATGAGCTGGATATGGTGATAAACATCGGCGCGCTGAAGGACGGCGATTATGAGTACGTTAGGCGAGACATAGAGGAGGTCGTTAAGGTCGCCCATGAAAAGGGGGCAATAGTCAAGGTCATTATCGAGACCTGCTATCTAACGGAGGAGGAGAAAATCAAGGCCTGCGAGCTGGCTAAGGAGGCTGGAGCGGACTTTGTGAAGACCTCGACCGGCTTCGGAACCGGTGGAGCAACAGTCGAGGACGTCAGGCTGATGAGAAAGGTCGTTGGTCCAGACATGGGTGTCAAAGCATCTGGAGGAGTCAGGACATACGAGCAGGCAATGGCTATGATAGAGGCTGGCGCGACGAGGATAGGGACCTCGAGTGGCGTGAAGATTGTGGAGGGGGCGATGGATGCGGGAGATTAAGGACATCCTTGATCGGGCCATTCAGGAGCTCAGGGTGGAGGGTCTTGAGCCGGACATCCTCCTCGTTGGTCCAGGTTTCTTGGAGTACACCATCCAGGTGCTTAGGGAGTGCAAGCTTAAGATATACAAGATTGATGAGCTCGGCTACGACGCGGTGGTTGCTGACTCCAAGTACCTTGGCCAGATAAAGCGCGCCTCCAGAAGGATTTCTGTCGAGCCTCTCCTCAAGGAAAGTGAAATGTGGGAAGAAATAAAGAAGCTGGACGTTTAGATGAGGTCCTCGACCTCGGGATACCTCTTCTTTATCGCCTGTGCTAGCCCGGTGCCGACTAAAACACCTGTGACCGCCTGGACGATGTTGGGTGGGACTTCCTGGGCCGCCGCCGGAATTCCAAACATGTACGCCTCGAACAGGAAGTAGCCGGTTATCATTATTACTCCGCCGACTATTCCGGCTATGATGAGCGTCGAGACATTGTCGCTTCTCCTTGCCAGATAACCAACGGCGAGGCCTTCCAGTCCCTTGACGACGAGCGTTATTGGCGCCCATCCAGGATATCCTGCTATAACATCGCCAAGGGCAGAGCCGACACCACCTGCGAAGACACCAATAACGGGTCCGAAGACCATAGCTGTGAACATCACCATCGTGTCGCCGAAGTTGAGGTAGCCGCCGGTCGCCGGAATGGTTATCGTGACGAATGCAGTGGTGACACCCACTACGGCCGCCATCATTGCAGATATTGCCATAACATTGGCGCTCCTGAACTTCTCTCTGTTGGCCCAGAGGTAGGCGAGGTAGACTATGATCGCCCCTCCAAGTACATAGGGCACGTAGGGTTTTAGCATTTCAGTTAGATCTCCCATGTTCACCACCTGAAGAATTCAAGTTTCAACTTTAAAAAACTTGGCCCATGGAAAGCGAGAAGAAAAGAATGGATCACTGGAGAGCGGCCTTGAGGCTCTCCTCGAATATTTCCATAGCCACGTCGATCTCTTCCTTGCTGATGGTCAGCGGTGGGATGAACCTTATGCTGTTGTCGCCGCAGCCGAGGAGTATAAGGCCGCGCTTGACGGCCTCCTTGACGATTTCGTTCCTGAGCTCTGGGTGCTTCTCCTTGGTGTCCTTGCTCTTGACAATCTCGACGGCTTGAGCCAGTCCGAGACCTCTGGCATCTCCGATGACATCGTACTTCTCCTCAAGCTCCTTGAGGCGCTTGTGGAGGTAGCCACCGACATCCTGGACGTGCGGCAGGAGCTCCTTGACGATCTCTACGACCTCTATTCCAGCCGCTATTGCCACTGGATTGCCGCCGAAGGTCGAAGCGTGCCTGCCCGGCTTGTCGAACGCTATGTCGGCCCTGTGGACGACACCGGCGAGCGGAATGCCGCCACCTATGGCCTTACCGAACTGGATGGTGTCCGGGGCAATGCCAAAGTGCTCAATGGCCCAGAACTTGCCCGTTCTGCCAACACCCATCTGAACCTCGTCGTCCGCGAGGAGTATTCCGTAGTTGTCCGCTAACTTCTTCAGCTCCTTAAAGAAGTTCTTCGGTGGAACGACGTATCCACCCTCACCCTGTATCGGCTCGAAGACTATGGCACCAACCTCTTCGGGCGGAACGTGGCGGAAGACGTACTCTTCGATGAACTCAATGACCCTGTTAACGAGCTCGTCCGGCTCGGCGTAGCCATCAATGTGCCAGGGGTTCCTGTAGGGATTCGGATAGGGAATGTGCTCGACGCCCGGCATGGTCGGGAAGAAGCGCTCCTGCTGGACCCACTTGCTTGCGGTGAGGCTGAGAACTGCCTGGGTCCTGCCGTGGAAGGCGTGGTAGAAGGCTATGAACCTCTTCCTGCCGGTGCCGTACTTGACGAGCTTCATCATGGCCTCGTTGGCCTCGGCACCGCTGTTCTGGTAAACGACCTTCTTCGGGAAGTCGCCTGGAGCCAGCTCTGCAAGCTTGTTGGCTAGTATTATGGCGTTCTCGTAGAAGAAGTCGTTCAGCGCGAAGTGAGTGAACTTCTCAGCCTGCTTTTTGACGGCCTCAACGACCCTCGGGTGGGCGTGGCCGACGTTGAGAACACCGACACCGCTTCCGAAGTCGTAGAAGACGTTTCCGTCGACGTCGTAGACGAGTATGCCATCACCGTGGTCTATGACTATAGGGAGGGTATCGGGATCCTGGGTGGTAACTGCCAGAGCCTCGAAGTTCTTCTTTATTATCTCCTGAGCCTTCGGCCCGGGAAGCTCCTTAACGTTTGGCCTAACCACCATTGTGCATCACCGATGGGAAAAGGAACTCCTCCTATATAATTCTATGTTCATCAATGAACACTTTTGGTCGAAAAATCTTCGGGAGAACGCCGAAAAGCGTGAGCCCGTAAAGACCATCACCCGTGGGGACGCAAAGTTAATAAACTTAGAAGAGTTTCGATTTTCGGTATTGTGGTGGTGAAGTTTTACTGGAGCATCAAACGGAAGGAGCGAAAGAGAGGGGATTTTGGTAAAGCCTTTCTGGCTAGTTCCATCGCCTCGATAATGGTGATTGTTGCCATGGGGGTTCTTATGGGTGAGCGGGATTTAATAGCCCCCCTTGACATGGCAGTTAAGGTAATCCCGTTCATGGCTTTGTGGGATTTTGTCTTAATATCGCTCTTTGACAGGGGTTTTCTCTTTGACGAAGAAGATGAAAGCAGTTCGGCCTTTCCTTATGATGTGTCAGAGACGGCTGAAAGCAAGAAATGAAAAGAGATGACTCTGAAGCTCACTCCCCGTTCTTCTCGCCCCACTCCTCGAGGAGCTCCTTCGCTGAGTTGGCAGCGATGGCACCCTGACCGACTGCAACGGCTATCTGCTTGAAGACGTTGGTGATGTCTCCAGCAGCGAAGATGCCCTTGACCTTGGTGCGCATGTGCATATCAACCGGAATGTAGCCGTACTCGTCGGTTATGCCGAGGTGCTTGACGAAGTCCGTCTTCGGCTCGTATCCTATGAAGATGAAGACGCCGTCAACGGCCATCTCCGTCTCCTCGCCGGTCTTGACGTTCTTGAGCTTCACCGCCTCGACTTTGTTGGTTCCCTTAATCTCGGTGACGACGGTGTTGAGTATCATCGGAATTCCACTGGCCTTGAACCTGTCCTGGAGTATCTTGTCGGCCCTGAACTGGTCACGCCTGTGGACGAGGGTGACATCGACGCCTATGCTCTTGAGGTAGAGGGCCTCCTGAAGGGCGGTGTTTCCGCCTCCAACAACTATGACCTTCTTGCCTTTGAAGAGCGGGCCGTCGCAGGTGGCGCAGTAGCTGACTCCCCTGCCTGTGAACTCGGCCTCGCCTGGAACGTTGAGCTTCCTTGGGGCGGCGCCGACGGCTATGATTATGGTCTTGCCCTTGTACTCCTTGCCGTTCTTCGTTCTGACGACGAACTTGCACGGGCCCTCGTAATAGGCGCACTCGGTCGGGTCGATCCTCTCGACCTCGTCAAAGACGATGTCAACGCCAAGCTTTTTGACGTGCTCGTGCATCCGGGTGGTGAGCTCCGAGCCGCTGATGCCCTCCGGGAAGCCGGGGTAGTTCTCTATGAGGTCCGTCAGTGCCATGTTTCCGCCGAGGTCCTTGCTGATTATCAGGGTCTCCAGTCCGAAGCGTGCCGCGTATATCGCTGCGGTGAAGCCAGCCGGTCCCGCGCCTATGATGAGCACGTCCCAGGCCTTCTTCTCGTACTCTCCTCCGCGTGAAAATCCTCCCAGACTAAACATCTCTCCCACCTCCAGGATTTTCTAACATGGGCTATTTAAAAGCATTATTGCCCACAAATGTGTAAATATATTCACACGGCGACCTCCACCTCGACCTCTCCATCAGGTACCCTTCCCCCTGGTTTGACCCTTAAAGTTGTCCTGTCGTGGATGTCGCTTCCAAGGGGAACGTCGAGAGTGAGCTCTATGATGTACTCACCGTGTCCTTCTAAGAAGACACTCTTTCCAAGGAGCTTCTTGAACTCTCTCGGATCGATGACGTTCTTGTTGGAAATTGTCATAAGCTTTTTCCTCATGAACTCCTGCTGAATTCAGTGCTTTCCCTTGTTTCAGCAAGCTTCTCAGTAATCCTAGGGCCTTTCCTCTTCAGCTTCACCCTCGCTCCCCTGTACTTCTGAACGGTGACGTAGAGCCTTCCGGAAAAGCACCACTCGATTAGGTCAATCCTTGCATGGGCGAACTCTGCCCCCTTTGAGGCCTCCAGCGATTGCTTGTCGATCTCGAACCTGTAGGACGGAATTATGGGTATCAGCAGGATGTTCTCGAGCTCTGGCTTCATGGGGAGATACGCTGGGGCTTCTATTAAAGTCTCTTCGCTCTTATTCATGATCAGGGAGAACATCTCCGGCTTCAGTTCTATTCTGTCTGTTTCTAATTCCTCACTCTGAGTGAACTTCCTGTCGATATGGTAATGCCTACTCCTCCCGGAGCTAGACCAGTACCCCCTAAGGGGGAGTCTTCCCTTAACGAGCCTCATTCTCCTGGGGAAAACCAGCTCGTTTCCCTCGATCCTTACCCCCTGAACCTCTCGGCTTTCTGCCTAGCACTCTCTCGCTGGCGATGGCCCCAGAGGATGATCGCCGAGATAATGAACAAGATAAAAGAAGAAAAAGAAAACTCCCGGATCCATAGCACCACCGACGAATGTTGCCTCATGGAACGATAAACCTTTCCTTCACACCAGCGAGACGTCCCTGTCGAGTATTAAGTGGAGTGTGTAGCCGCTGAAGGCCGCAAAGCCGAGGAAGACGGATTCTTCAAATGACAGTCCAATACCAAAGTTTCCGAGTGTGAATGCGAGCAGACCGTAAACGAAGGCAAAGAGCAGGGAGTGAATTATGCCCCTGTGCTTCGGCATTATGGCCGTGAAGCCATACCATGCTATGACTCCTGCTATGGCCCCAATAATCCATGCGAGGGTGATGTTCTTCCACTCAGTCCCGATGTTTACAATGTCTACGCTCCTGAGGTAGACGACGCTGCCGACTGCAACTGAGACTAGCGGCTTCGTTCCGCGGTGGATGAGGGCGTGGGGATGATCCATGTCCGGCAGGTCGCTTCCCAAAACGTAGAGGGCGTAACCGAGCACCATTGCCATTGTGCTGAGCTCAACCGGAAGACCAAAGTTTTTGAGGATGGAAGCCACTGCGATAGCCAGGGGATACGTTATTATCCCGGCCAGCACGTGCTCCTCGTAGTTCATTCTGTCTCCTCCCTATTCGAAGCCTCCTCGAGGAACTTTCTGACGTAGTCTGGAATCTTGTAGTTGCCTTTTGGATCACCGACGAGGAAGCCGAGCCTTATTAGCTCGTTGAGCTGATCGTAGACCTGTATTCCGGGCCTCTTGACGTGTTTCGCGACCTGTATGTAGCTGATCGGTCCGCCGTTGAACTCGAAGACTATAGCTTCGACGAGGTCCTTGTAGTCCTTCGGGATCCTCGTGAGGTATTCCTCAAGGCTCTTGGGCTCCTCGAGGATCGTCGTGACCACGTAGTCGTCTATCGGATCGAACTTGTGCTTGGCAGCTTCGCTCAGAACGTAGTGAAGTAAGCGAAGAATCTGTCTCGGGTTGCCCTTTCCGAGCTCGTGGATGAGCTTTATGGCCTCCTCCGTGAACGGATAAAGCGGGTCGTCGGTGTCCCTTATCCTGACCATGTTGAGCCTCTTCTTGACGAGCTCGTAAGCCTCGTCGAGGCTCATCGGCCTCAGCTTGAACTCATAATGCAGGCGCATGAAGAATGCGGGAAATATCTTGCTGTATTCTTCGTAGGCCTCGGGCACACAGGCGAAGGCCACTATACAACCCTTGGGCATGTTGCTTATAAAGTGCCTCAGCATCTCGAAGAACTGTATCTTCTCCTGCTCACTCGCGGTCTGCATGTTCTCGAGCTCGTCGAGGAGAAGGGCACAGTAGGGGTACTTGCTCATCTGCTCCGTCAAAAGCTCGGCTATGTCCCTGCTCTTGTATTCCTTGGTATCGCTTAGCATCTTTTCCAGTCTGTCAATAAAGCCAAGCTTTTTGCTTAGGTTCTCAAGGAAGATGTTCGTCCTGCTCTTTGGCGGCTTCAGTGCGTAGAATATGTCGCGCGTAAGTTTGAGGATGTCATTGGTATCAACCTTGACGTAGATGGCTTTTCCTTTATTTTCTTCAATGGCCTTTGCTATAGTTTTCAGCCTCTGGGTTTTGCCCATTCCGAGGGGACCGACTATGGAGAGGGCTATGGAGCTTTTATTTCCTATGACCTCGGAGAGTATCATCTGCAGGCGCATGTCGATTTCCTGATAGACGTGAATGCCCTCGACGTCGGCTATTCCCTCACTTGCGAGCTGCTCGAAGGGGTTCCGAGAAAGGCCATAAACCTCGTATGACTGGTAGGGGTAAAGCTTAAGGCCGCCGGTTTCCATTTTAACTCACCGCATAGTTTAGGATTGTAAAATATAAAAGCTTGTCCATCGGTGAGCAAAAATGACAGTTCTGATCGTTACGGCACCTCAGGGCCGTGAGGGGGATGCAATCCTCGAGCTGGAATGGGCGCTGGAGAAGGTTAAGGTCAAGGGAACGGACTGGAAGGGTGTTCTCCTGGCCGAGACACCTCTGTCCCGTGAAGAAGTCCTTGAAAGGCTTAAGCGCTTCGAAACGCAGACAATACAGAGGGTCATCCCGCTGGAACTTCTTGTTCCTGCCAGAATGGAGAAGATAGAGGAAGCTGCCCTTAAGCTTGCAGAAAAAATCGATGGAACCTTCGCCGTTCGGGCAAAGGTTAGGGGAAACAGGACACTCAAGGCGAGGGAGCTTGAGATTGACCTCGGCTCTCTAATCGTCGAGCGCTACGGACTCAAAGTGGATCTGAGCGAGCCGGAATATACCCTCGTCGTCGAGGTTATTGGGAAGAAGGCTGGAGTGGGGGTTCTCAAGCCCGATGAGATGCTCAGGTTCGAGGTTAAGGACTAGTGGAAACCTAAAATACGATTAAAGACCAATTCATAACATGGACTACCGACACGTCTCGTATATGGTGATTCTGCTCGTCATAGTCTCTTCGCTTCTGATACTTGTAAAGCCCTACCTTGGGCGTGGAGGGGGTGAGACCATCTCGGGCAAAGTCGTTCTACTCCCGGAGCCCAGATTAACAGGCGAGATGAGCCTTGAAGAGGCCATAGCGATGAGAAAGAGTGTACGCTCCTATAGGAACGAGCCTCTAACCCTAGAACAGCTCTCTCAGCTTCTCTGGGCTGCTCAGGGTATAACGCACGGGAATAAACGAAGTGCCCCAAGCGCTGGAGCCACCTATCCCTTTGAGGTCTATATTGTCGTTGGAAACGTCGAGGGCCTTAAGCCGGGTATCTACCACTACGATCCCTTTAAGCACAGCCTGACGCTGGTAAAGGAGGGCGACTACAGGAGGGCACTGCAGAAGGCCGCCCTCGACCAGAAGTGGATCGGAAATGCTCCGGTTGACATAGTCCTTGTGGCCTTCTACGAGAAAACGACCTCCTATTACGGCGACAGGGGAATAAGGTATGTCCACATGGAGGCCGGACACATCGGGCAGGACATATACCTTCAAGCCACCGCCCTCGGACTTGGAACCGTCGCTGTTGGGGCCTTCTACGAGGATCAGGTGGCTGAGATACTCGGAACCGAAGGCGTTCCTCTCTATATCTTTCCTGTGGGTGTTCCGGGATGATAGACCACCACACGCTCGGCTATCTTACCTTTGCCCTCATGAGCCTGACGATGCTTAGTGGAGCTTTCATCTTCCTCTCAAAACGAAAGGACTTCTGGATCAAGGTTCACATAGTCCTCAGCGTCGCGACGTACCTTATTATAGTCATTCTCATATGGTTTGTGAGGTGAACTCAAGATTTTTAGTCCTATGAGAGTAGTGTTATTGTGAGTGACCATGTATGACGTTGACGAGATAATTGAGACCCTCCAAAAATTGAACTACGAGGAGGTTCTGGCTTACTGGATAGAAAGTGAAAAGGAGGAGGCAAAATTTTACAAAGAACTAGCAAAAAGAGCCCGGAACCTTGGACTCGGTGAGGGGCTCGTGAAGACTTTTGAGAAGCTTGCTGGGGATTCCCTGGAACACGCAAAAGACCTAGAGGGACAGTTCAGAGTAAAGTACGGCAGAAAGCCGAGGAGTGAAGTTCCACCGCTTGAAGTTCTGCCCCTTCTCGATAAGTTTGAGAGAGCTGACCAGCTCGAGGAAATACTCAAGGCTGCGATGGAGAGCGAGCTGATAGCCCACGAGTCCTACAAGCTCCTAGCTGAAAGGGTTAGGGATGAAGAGCTAAAGAAACTCTATGCAAAGCTGGCCGAAGTAGAGTGGGGCCACTACGAGCTTCTCAAAAAGAGGTACGAAGAACTGAAAGTCAGAGCCATCTAACGTCAAAATATAGTAGAAAATCCTTCTTATATTTTTAGATGTCCGTTGTTGTTCCGTTTTTTGTCTTCAAATGCCTTGTTATAGGTAGCTGTGTCAAAGCGTTCATAAAAGATCGCGGCGTATGTTCCATAAGTGATGTTTTCATTCTCCTGCTCTACTGAGAAGCTCTACTAAATGTCGTTAATCCTCCATAAATGACTACTCTTACTAGAACAGAATAAAAGAGGTATGAAGGAATAACTTCACACTCGTCTTCGGACTTCCGTACTGCCTTCACTTTTTGGCCTCTTTCCCTGCTTCCTTTTTCTCCATGGCTTTCTTGGCAGCTGCAGCTGCCTTCGCTTTCTTTTGCTCCTCCAGTTTCTTCTTTATCTCTTCAACCTTTTCGGGCTTGAGCGGGATGAACTTGTCGTCGTAGTTGTTGTAGCTTGCCAGCAGGAACTCATCGCTCATCTGGAGGGCTGCGGTCGGACAAACGTCAACACACTGCGAGCAGTAGACACATCTAGCGGTCCACAGAGCGACCTTCCTTATCTCAGGTAGGAAGACGAAGACGCCGGCTGGACAGACTGTGACGCACATCCTGCAGCCGACACACTTGTCCACGTTGTACTTCAGCTGGCCCCTGAAGTTATCTGGAACCGGCACTGGTTCAGTTGCAGGGAAGAGGTTGGTGGCAGGCTTTTTGAACATGTTTCTGAGCACGGTGGGGATGAGCGGGGAGAGCCTCACATTATCACCTCCATGGCGATAAGGAGTGCGCCGATGAGCGAAGCTAAGAAGACGTTCTTCCAGAGGAAGTCAACCGCCTGCGTTATTTTGAGTCTGCCTGTAGTGGCCCTGAAGACACTCTGCACAGCAAAGAGCAGTATGAATACCTTGAGTGTATGGAATAGCAGGTTTACGACGTTTGCTGGAAGTCCGGTGAGGTTGAAGTAATCTGCTATTCCCCAGGGGAAGAATATTGCTACGACGAGCGATGCTGCTATGTAAGTTTTCAGTGCCTTCGTGAGCTTTAACAGGGCCAGGTAGCGCCCGCTGTACTCGGCGAGCAGTCCTTCGGCTATCTCTTCCTCTGCATCGGGTATGTTGAAATATCCGACTTCTATTTCACTTGCCAGCCAAATGACGAAGACGTAAAGGAGGATTACGGCACCTATAAGGCTGAGTGGGGTACCTATTTCCCAAATGTTGTACTGGTAGAAGACCTCCATGCTGAATGGCTTGTTGACTCCAAGTTTTCCAAGACGCCATATTATAGCGAATAGGGCCAGCATCATGGCAGGCTCTCTGGAAACCATTATTGCTGCTTCCCTTGCAGCTCCTATCTTTGCGTAGGGGCTTCCTGAGCTTATGCCACCGAGTATCTTGAAGAAGCCAATGAGGGTGAGGAGATATATGAAAACGATGACGTCTCCCTTGCTCGCGAGTAGTGGAGCAAAGCCCATCGGGGTGTAGGCGAGGAGTGCTATGGCCGTTGCCAGGGCGAGTACAGGTGCGGCTCTAAACATAAAGTTAGCCGTGTTGGGGATTATTGTTTCCTTGCTCGCTAGCTTGAAGAAGTCATAGAGGGGCTGGAGAAGCGGCGGCCCTACCCTTCTCTGCATCCTTGCGACGAGCTTTCTGTCTATACCTTCCCAGATGAGCGATGCCAGTGAGACGAAAGCGTAAAGGCCTATTAAACCTGCTACCGGATAAACGATGTTCGCCATTACGTCCATCCCCATCACCTCGAGCAGCCGAAGCCGACCGGTGTTGGGTCGCCTTTAACTTCGGGGTTTATCTCGCGTGTCTTCTTTATTGAGAGTCTCAGCAGGTCGGTTTCCGTAAGAATTCTCTTCTTTCCATCCTGTACTACGGCAACCCTGTCTGTACAGCTCAGGCACGGATCTATCGAGGCCACTGCCAGCACGAAGTCTGCCACCTGATCACCTGTCACACCCTTGGCAACTGCGAAGAGGTTCGGGAAAGTTGGCTCCCTTGGTTTCCAGCGGAGCGGTTTATCGGAGCCTTTCTTTCCGCGAACATAGTGTACCAGCTCGCCACGTGGAGCCTCGTACCTTCCGATTCCCTCTCCGTCAACCATAATCTTGAGCTTGGCAACCAAGACGTTGTCCTTTGGGAATGTCTTTATCTTACCCTCTGGCATCTGGTCTAGTGCGTGTTCGAGCATGTCGAGGCTCTGGTATATTTCTCCTATTCTTACGGCTGCCCTGTCGAATACATCACCGTGCGGTTTTTCTCCCGTAACGTCCTGTGGCATCACTGGCTTAACTCCTAGGTCAGGGTAAACACCAAGCCTCTCACTCCACCTGGCGTCGACCTTTAGACCAGAAGCTCTGGCAGTCGGCCCCACTGCACCCTGCTCAAGGGCGACGCGCTTGCTTATCACCGCACAGTCCCTCAAACGGGCTTCTATAGTGGGGTCATGGAGGAAAATCTCTTCTATCTGAGGCATTATGCTCCTGTAGTACTTTATCATATTGAGAATGAGCCGCTTCCCTTTTTCATCGATGTCCCTTCTCACACCGCCTATGGTTACCATCGAGTAGTTCACGCGGTTCCCTGAAATGGCTTCAAGAACATCCATGACCCTCTCGCGTGCCAGCCATGTGAGGTGAAGGACCGTGTCGTAGCCTATGTCGTGGCCAAGGACACCGAGGTTAAGCAGGTGGGAGTGAACCCTCTCGAGCTCGCCTATTATGGCACGGATGTACTCAGCCCTCTCTGGCACTTCTATTCCGGCCGCTTCCTCAACGGCTCTGGTGTAGGTGTGGTTGTGGGAGAACGAGCAGATGCCACATATCCTCTCTGCGAGGTACATTATCTGGACGTAATTTCTCCTGTATGCTATCCACTGCAGGCCACGTAGATTGTAGCCAAGCTTAACATCAACGTTGACTATCCTTTCGCCATCGAGCGTAAGTATGAACTTCTCAGGTTCCTCTAAGCCGGGATGAATTGGGCCGAACGGTATCTTTATCCAGTACTCGACCTTCTTGGTCATTTATCTCCCCCCTTCAGGTAGTACGGGTGTCCAGCGTTCTTGACAATCTCTTCTGGTATGCCTTTTTCGTCGAGTCTGAGCGGGTAGATACCCTCTGGGAAGTCGTCCGGGAGGAAAAGCCTTCTACTGTCGGGGATACCTTCGAAGACTATGCCCATCATCTCAGCGGCTTCCCTTTCGTACTGGAGTGCTATCGGGAAGATGTCGCTGATATCGGGAATTACTGGATCGTCTTTGGGTACTCTAACATCGACGAGCAGTGAGACTGCTGGAGCATTGTCGTAGTGCAGGAGGATGTGGCTCATATAGCCTATCTCTTCCCCGTAGTCCTGCTCTATTCCTATCGAATAGTGGGCCTCTGGGTCGAGTTCAAGGAGGAACTTCATGAGCGCTTTGTAGTCTTCTCGTGGAACGATCACCCAGACGCGCTTCCTTCCCCACTTGTTCTCCCGTATCTCCACGTGAGCATTGGGGAAACGGCTCTTTATGGTCTCAGCGACAGTATCTTCCTTGGTTGGTTCTCTAACATTATCAACATTCTCCATGATTCTGTTATCATCAGCCATCACTCTTCACCCTCCGGAACTTCGCCTTTCAGGATTTTAGCCAGCTTTTCAAGGGCCAAAACGACGCCGTAGAGTATGGCCTCGGGCCTTGGTGGACAGCCTGGCACGTAGACGTCAACCGGAATGATGTTGCTCAGCGGTGCATTGGTGAATGGGCTCTCATAGAACACGCTACCGCCAGTGGGGCACGATCCCACTGCTATGACTATCTTCGGGTCTGGTGTCTGCTCGTAGACAAGCTTGACCCTTTCAAGGCTCTGGTCTGTGACTGGCCCTGTTACTAAGAGGACATCAGCGTGCCTGGGGCTTCCCACGAGCTTGACGCCAAAGCGCTCGGCATCATAGCGTGGGGTCAGGGCGGCTATGATTTCGATGTCACAGCCGTTGCAGCTTCCACTGTTTACGTGAAATACCCAGGGTGATCTTCCTATGAAGCGGCACAACTGGGCTATTCTCTTCTCCAGCATCTCGCGCTCACTTGTGGTTCCGTTTGTTCTATTCTGGTCAGCGGGAACCTTGATGCTCATTCAATCACCCCCAAATCAGTATCACTCCGAGCACGAAAGCCGTCGTTATGAGCAGGTAGCTTACGTAATCGGTGAGCAGACCTGTGTGCTCGTTCCTGAGGAGGGCGAAGAACCTTTTGAGGGCGTATGTGAGACCCCACATGACGTTCTTGCCAGTGTAGTAACCTTCGTAATGCTCGAAGCCTGGGATTACCTTGTCCGGATCCTCACCACTGATGAAGACTTTCGTGCCATCACCAGCTTCTCTCGTACCCATTCCAGACTTCTTGGCCCATTCGTTCAACATCCATGCTATGATGAGGCCGATAATAAAGATAAAGACAAAGTAAAGAGCGTCCCAGTAGCCAAACATTTCACGCACCCCCAACAAGGCTCATTAGAGCGTTTATGTACTCAAACCTGAACTGCTCCAGCATCCTAGCTGCAGGTATCATGACCTTGTCGCTTATCTGCCACGGGAGGAGCCCCATGACGATTATTGCAAGCACGAGCAGGAGCATTGGAAGCATCATTGAGGTTTCTGGGTCTTTGGCGGCCATCACCTTCTCGCTCGGCCTACCAAAGAACGTGTAGAGCACCCTGACGTAGGCTGCCGTACAGAATGCCGTTCCAATGATGGCTATTGCACCAAGGATTGGATTGAAGATGGCCGAACTCTCATAGATGAGCCACTTGCTGGCAAAGCCGTTCAATGGGGGCATTCCTACTATAGCGGCTGCACCTATAAGAAATGCAAACGTTGTTTTGGGCATGGTTTTCGCCAATCCACTCAGCTCGTTCAGATTCCTCGTGCCAAGCTGGTGGATTACGACACCCGCAACGAGGAACAAGAGGGCCTTCATGAGCGCGTGGTTTACAGTGTGGTAGATTGCACCTGCCAGGGCTATCTCGCCTGTCTGAGTCCCGTAGGCAGCTATACTTATTCCAAGGCCAAGGAGTATGTAACCTATCTGTCCGACGGAAGAGTAGGCCAACAGTCTCTTCATATCCGTTTGGATGACTGCCATTGCGTTGCCAATTATCAGCGTTAAGCACGCAAAAATGATAATGATCCATCCTATCGCGCTCATATTAATGTGGGGTTGGAGATATGCTTCAAGCACTATACTGTGGGCCATTGGAGTGTAGATGCTGAAGAGTATTCTCGCTATCGCATAGATTCCACCGATCTTAATGACTAGACCCGAGAGCATTGCCGAGATGCTGCTAGGTGCCGCGGGGTGTGCATCGGCGAGCCACATGTGGACTGGGGAGGCACCGCTCTTAAAGAGCAGCCCCGCTATGAAGAGGGCCAATGCGACCTTGGCGGTGACAGTGGGATTCTGCACGATTTTAACTGCGAGGTACCCCATTGTGAGGGTTCCGTACTGGCCGTAGAGGAGGGCTATGCCGAGGAGCACGAAAGCACTGGCTATCGAGCCAACGAACATGTACTTTATGCCGGCTTCGATGCCTTCCCATGTGTCATTCCTGAAGGCAACGAGGGCATAGCTGGCTATGCTCATGATTTCGAGGAAGACGTAGAAGTTGAACAGGTCGCCGGTTATGGCTATGCCAAGCATTCCCAGCTCAAGGATGAGTATGAGTGTGTAGTATTTGTCGAGTCCGGTGTCGTGCTTCATGTAGCCGATGGAGTAGATTACTGCCATTAGCGAGACAAACGCCACAATGAACACCATTATTGCGCCGAAAAGGTCGACTTCCCAGACTATTCTAATCGGGAACTCAACCCCCTGGCCGAATGGTGTCTCTGCACCGAGGGTGTAGACTATAATTTCTCCAGTGTTCCAGATGTGGTAGAATATCACCGAACTTACGATAAACGTCAGCGCACTTATGAGGACTGCCCAGGCCTCTCTCGCTTTTTTTCCTGCAAGATTCACTATGGGCATCGCAAACGCTCCAAAGAGCGGGATGATTATGAGGTAGGGAAGTATCGCTTCCCCGTTCATCCTCTCAACCTCCTGAGGGCGTTAACGTCGAGGGTACCGTAGTGGCGGTAGGCGTTTATCGTGAGGGCCATCGCAAGAGCCAGAACACAGACGCCAATGACGATGCTCGTGAGCACGAGAGCCTGTGGAAGTGGGCCAACCATAGGGCTCTTGAGCGTCTCGTAGCCTGTGTAAATTGGCGCGGTGGGGAGCTCGTTAAGCTCCATGCGGTATCCGAGGCTTACAAGGAGCAAGTGGATGCCGGAGTCTATAATGTCCAATGCGAGGATGAGCTTGATGAGGTTTCTCTTGTACAGGAAGGCGTATATGCCTAGAGCTATCATTAGGAAGGCTGTGATGAACTGGAAGGGTATCATGACTTCCACCTCCTGTAAAGTGCTATGGCAGCCATCGCGCTGACGAGGCCAGTGAAAACCTTCAAACCGACGGCTAGGTTCATTATTGGGAGGAACCCAGCTGAAAGAAGCGTTCCGGGCTCACCATTGAGGATTGGGCCGTTGTTCCAGAGTATGTTGTAGAAGAACGCCGTGCCTATGCCGAGCATTGCTGCGCCGAGGAAGACAAGTCCGCCGATTCCCTCAAGGACTGAGTAGAGGTGCTTGTTGTATGCCTTCTTCATCTCTTTCAGGCCGAATGCTATGAGGAAAAGTATGCCCGCTCCCGCTATGGTGGCGCCTCCCTGGAAGCCACCACCTGGCGTCAGGTGACCGTGGGAAACCACGTAGGCTCCGAATATCCCGATGAGTGGAATGGTTGTCCTCGCCATGGTTTTAACGATGAGTCCCATATCATCGGTCATTCCTCATCCCTCCTCCAGGGCCTGAGAAGCACAACGGCTCCAGCGATGGCCGTGAACAGGACGGTAGCCTCTCCAAGGGTATCGTAGCCACGGTAGTCAAAGACTATGTCCGTAACGATGTTTGTACCACCGACTTCTTCCACGCCGTGGGTGATATAGTAGTCGTCAGTGTAGCGGAGGTTCTTCCAGTCATCCCCACCCAGCCCAAATTTGAGGCCGTAGTCAGGGTTGGCTATGTAAAGCAGCGCTCCGAGAATGAACAGCAGCGAAAGGAAAGCGAGGGTTCTCTTCATGATCCCTCACGCTCCCATCTCTCTGTTTTAGCGATTCCATACACAACTATGGCCGTAACAACACCTGCACCAACGGCCGCTTCAGCTATCGCAACGTCTGGCGCATGGAGCATGTAGAACTCCAAACTTAGGAGCAGGCTCATGGCTGCAGATGCAAGAGCCGCACTGAGCAAGTCCCTGAGGCGTATCGTGAGATATGCGGTAATGAGAACGCTGATAAGAATCCCAAACTGAATGATCTGGTCAATTGTGATGGGGTTCATTCCTCACCACCCCCGAGCTTCCCTTCGTAGGCGTCGATGACAGCTTTGACAGGTTTAACGCCGCTCAGGTGAGCGGCCTTAGCTATGGCGTGTGCGCCGGTCGGGTTGGTGAGTAAGAGCGCTATGAGAGCTACAACGCTGTGGAGTGTCATCTGGAGGTACTTTGGATCGCCGGTAACGTCGAGCCGGTAGAGGGAATGGACAACGACCGCTAGAACAGCGAATATAGTCCCGAAGGTTGTGCACTTTGTTGCCCCGTGGAGCCTTGTGTATACGTCGGGAAATCTGTGTAATGCAATGCTTCCCAGGAGGTTGAACGTTATGTTTATCGCGAGGAAGGCGTAGATAACGTAATCAACGGTGTTCATTTCAATCCCCCCTGCATGTAGCGGGCTATAGCGAGGGTTCCTATGTAGCTCAGAAGGGCGTAGACTATCGCGATGTCGATGTATATCGTCCTGTCATAGGCCGCCCCCAGGAGAACCATGCCGGCCACTACCAGCGTGTTGAGGGTATCAACTCCCACGACCCTATCTGGCACGGTTGGTCCGAGAAGAACCCTCAACACGGCTATGAATGCGCCGACCATTATTATCAGTGCTGAGTAGAAGAACACTGGTTCTATCATCTTCCCAACCTCCTCGCCCACTTCTCGAAAGATCCAGCCACAGGCTCGGAGCTTTCAGGCTTCTCAAGTCCCTCGGGAATGTCAATCCAGTGGACGTAGAGGGCCTTCTCCTCAGGACAGGCATCGATGGTGAGCGTTCCAGGTGTGAGTGTTATTGAGTTGCTCAGGATTGTGTACTGGGCGTCGTTTTCGAGGTCAACAGGAACGCGCACTATGCCTGGCCTTATCTTGCCGGTTATAACGAGCCAAGCGACGTGGAAGTTGGCCTTGACCATGCCCCAGAAGAGCGGGCCGATGGAGTAAACTATGAACTCAAACCATTTTATTGGGTTTAGGAAGCGGCCAGCCTTTTCACCAATGACGCCTTTGGTAGTGTATGCTATTACCGCCGAGAACATCAGACCGGCTATTAGTTCCTCGCTGCTCCATAATAGTCCGCTGCTTCCTGCCGTCAGCCCCAGCCAGAGGATGTAGCACCAGATGAAGGCGGCAATAAATGCCATCTTTCTATCACCCCACGTTTGGTTCAAAACACCCTTTTACAATTTTGTTTACCATTTCCCAAACCTAATTGGATGTTCACTTTTAAAAGAGTTTTTTGAAGCTTAGAATTGAAAATAAAAGTATGTAACACCCTGTTCTAAACCAAAGGTTCAGAAATTCCGAGTTTTCGCAGATCATCTTTTCTGTTCACGTTGAAAAAGCTTTCTCTCCATTCAGGGGGGACTTTTTCTATTGTTAAGTAGCAGACATTGGCTTTTTCTATGGCCCTCTTTATCTTATATTCTTCCAAAGCTAGTTGCCCCTCAATAATGTCCAAGAATCCCATAGAATATGCTGCATGCAGGGGTTCTATGTGCCCATTAATCCAGCGCGGGACGCAGACAGCCTTCCTACTCTTGTGGAAGTACTTGATTATATAATCTACAAACTCAGGCACTATACGGGGCATGTCCCCTGCCGTGACGAAAGCGTCCCCTAAGCTTAGAGCAGTATATATTCCTCCAATTGGGCCAACGAGAAGCTCATCAACAAGAACCTGATAGCCAAAGGTTTTCAGCTTTTCAGCGTTTTCAGGAGAGGCAACGATGACGACCTCTTCTATTTCATTCGCTGATTCAAGTCTCTCAATTGTATGAAGGATTAACGGCTTTCCGTCGATTCTGTACAGAAGTTTGTTTCCACCAAAGCGCTTTGATCTGCCCCCCGCTAGAACCGCTCCGATCAACTCCTTCCCTCCACGTTGGCGCTTTAGTGTGCCTGAAGAATATAAAAAAGGATTAAAGGCCCATCTTCAGCTTTGCCGCGTATTCCAACGCCGTCTGGATGTAGAGCCTGTAGTCCATGGCCTGGCTTACAGCGGGGTTAATGTAGTGTTCGATGATGTATGGTGCGAAGAGTCCAAGCAGCAGGCAGATGACTGCCAGTATCAGCAGAACCCCGCTCATGCTGCCGTGTTCCCTGATGGTCGCCTTCTCCTTGGGCTTGCCGAGCCAGATCTCCTGGAACACTCTAACGTAAGCCACCAGTGCAATCACAGAGCTCAGCACTAGGATTAGGGCCAGGGCAGGGCTTTTCTCCATGAAGGCGTTGAAGAGCAGTAGCTTGCTGAAGAAGACGTTGAATGGCGGGATTCCGACGAGGCTGAGGGTTGCTATGGCCAGGCCGAAGGTGGCAACGGGCATCTGCCTGCCGAGGCCTGCCAGGTCTGAGATGTCCCTTGAGCCGACCGCGTGGATAAAGGCACCCGCCGCGAGGAAGAGGAGGGCCTTGGCGATTGCGTGGTTAATGATGTGGAAAGCCGCTGCCTGAAGTGCCAGCTGGGTTCCAACGCCAACCGCCATCGCCAGATAGCCCATGTGCATTATCGTGGAGTAGGCAATGAGCTTCTTGACGTCGCGCTGGACGTTCATCATGAGGGCACCGAAGAGTGCCGAAACCGCACCCAGGACTATCAGGATAACGCTGAGGGCGTGGATAACCCCACCGAGCGAACCGCTGACTTCGCCGCCGTAGACGGTGTAGAGGAATCTGATGAGTGAGTAGACACCGACGTTGACGACTAGTCCTGAGAGTATGGCTGAGATTGGGCTTGGTGCTGCTGGGTGGGCTTCTGGGAGCCAGAAGTGGTTCGGGACTATGGCAGACTTAATCAAGAACGCCCAGGTGGCCAAGGCCAGGGCAACGCCTGAAGCTATCGCGATATTGCCGTAAGTGGTGCCCGCTATCGGGAAGCTCAATCCGTGGATTAATGCGCCCAAGTTGGCCATGTTCAATGTTCCAAACGCCCCGTAGAGTGTCCCAAGTGCGAGGAAGTACATGGTCGTTCCGAGAGCGCCGATAAAGGCGTACTTCAGGCCGGCGCAGATTGAATCGCCCCTGTCCCTGTAGAACATGACGAGGGCGTATGCTGCGATGCTGGTGACTTCTATCATGACGAAGAGGTTGAAGGCGTCGCCTGTGAGGAGAACGCCGAGTAAACCTGCCTCAAGGCCGAGGTAGAGCGTGTAGTACCACTCCAAGCCCTCCTCGTGCTCCAGGTAGCGGTAGCTGTAAATCGCAATCAGGAACATCAGCGCGGCAGTAACCAGGGCGAAGAGAGCGCTCATCCTGTCGACTTCGTAGATTATTCCAACCGGGGCAGTCCAACCGCCGAAGGTATAGATTAAGGGCTTGCTGGAGTTATAAACCTGTCTGAAAAGCTCGTAGGAGGCGAGTAAAGTCAAGCCCGTGCCTATTAGAGCATATGCTTGGATTATCTTCCTGTTGCCCCTGACTATTATTGACGTGAGAGGGAGAGCAAAGGCGAAGAGTATTGGTATCACGGGGGTGAGTCCCACGATGTCCATCTTTCATCACCTCACTCGAATATTTTCTTCGCGTATTTCTCAAAGTCGGCGGAGATCTCACTTCTAGCTTCTTCTGGGTCTTCCGTGCTAGTGTCAATCCAGTTCACGTAGAGGTAGTTCTCGTCCATGTCCACCACGACCGTTCCGGGCGTGTTGGTTATGGAGTTCGCCACGAGGGTCTTGGCGTACTCGGTCTTCACGTCGATAGGCACTTTGACTATTCCGGGCTCGACGTTTCCTGTAATGATTCTGAGCATCACGTCAATGTGGCTTTTGACTTCGGCGACCAGCATGTACCAGAGGAAGTAAGCGCCAAGCCAGAGCCACCTGGCCGGATTCAGCGCTTTAGCGTCGTTCTTCACGAGGAACTTGCCTGCTAGCAGTCCTACGGCGATTGCGACGATGGCTCCAGTTGCCAGATCGTAGGGCGTTGCGGAGCCGGTGAACAGGATGTAGGTAATGAACGCGAGCAGTGCGGTGGGAATCACACCCCTCATATCTTCTCACCCTCCAGCGGCGATGAGCGTTTTACACCTATTTCCCTCGCGTCGAGCGTGCCATAGAGCCTGTAAATCTGAACGATCGCGAAGGCTATCAGCACGTTAACGGCCATTCCAATGACGACGGCGGTGATCACCAGCGCCTGGGGGAGAGGGTCAACCGCGGCGCTCAGGAAGCTCCCTAGTGCGCTCTTCTCCAGGCTCGGGAGAATCGGGGGAGCCGTCGGATAGGTCAGGCGGTAGCCGAGCATGACCACGAGCAGGTTCGCGGTGTCACCGATGATAGTCAGTGCTATGAGCTTCTTGACGAGGTTGGGCCTCCTGGCAATTCCGTAGAGGCCGATGAGCAGTGTCGTCATGAGTGAAATTACCACAAGGCTCCAGAGGAAGCCTATCATCTCCTCACCCCCAGGATTTTCTTGAATTTCTCCTCTGGAATCGCCAGGAGGAGGAATACTGCTGTAAAGCCGGCTCCAACTGCTAGGAATTCGAAGAAGTTGTAGTAAATCAGTGAGCCGCCAATGAGCTGGCCGTTGATCTCTGCGGGAAATACTGGTT
>NZ_SNUN01000013.1:0-19530 GCF_012027535.1 Thermococcus sp. GR5
ACCCGGTCTCGTTTCGACCCCGGAAGTTAAGCCCGCCAGCGATCCCGGGTGTACTGCCCTCCGAGAGGGGGCGGGAAACCGGGAACGCCGCCGGCCACTATATTACCCCTTCTGGAGTAATTACCTACACAAAAGCTATTTAAATTCCTCCGGGGATTTTTTTACGGTCGATGCTCATGCTCAAGAGGTCAAAGAAGCAGGGAATTGGCTGGGATTACATTAAGGAGCGACATCCCGAAGTCGTTGATGAACTCAAGACCCTCCGTGATTGGGACAGCGTTAAGTCAGCTATTCCTGAGTCAGAGACCATCCGGGACTATTCTGTCCTAGCTCTAGAAGCAGTGGCAGCCACAATCCGCGAGCTCAGAATCGACAGAGAGATGCTTGCAGAGCGAATTGAGATCCTTAACAGAAAGTTCGAAGAGTTAAGCTCTTCCCATAAGGAAAGCACTCATTCGCTGGAAAAACGTATTAAGGAGCTTGAAGACCAGCTAGCTGAGCTTGAACAGCGGACTCTCTTCCTTGACAGCGTTGAGATGCTGGTTCCAAGACTCAACGAGATTGACGAACGTATGGAGCGGCTCTCCGCGGAGATACTCAGACGGGTTGAGGAGCATTACAGTAAGAGAATGGACGATTTCATCAGAACATATATTGAGGAGCGCCTTAAGAGCTTCGAGGGAGAGCTTAAGAGGAGTATATTTGGTGTGAGTGTGAACCTATCGGAAACCCTTCTCAGGATACAGCAACACTATGAGGAACTTGTTGCTGAGAATGTACGCCTTCGTTCCGTCGTCAAGGAGAGGGAGGAGCTAAAGAGAGCACTGGCTGAGAAAGAACGCGAGATTGAGGAGCTTAAGCGCAAATTGGCAGTCCTTAGAGAGATGTCGAAGCGCGTCAATACTCTGAGCAAGAGACTCTCCGACTACGAGGCAAAGCTAGCCGAGATGAGCCGTATCCAGAAGGAACTCGCTGCCCTCACGGGGACGAGAGATGTCGACGAGGCCCTTAATATACTCAAAACCCAGTTTATTCCAAAGTCAAAGTTTGAGAGCACTCTACGCGAGGTCAAGGGCATTCTCAGCGAGATTGAGGAGATACGCCAAGAAAACGCTAGGCTCAGGATCGAAAACGAGAAGTTGAAGGAGGTCCTGAAGACTCTTTTCCAGGAGAGGCTTGAAGAGTCAGTAGGGAGCGAGTCTGAGGAAACTTCATCTTCCTCTTTCGATGATAATAAGCCTGGTTAGTCCTTCTTTGACCTTCTTTGTAACTAGGTCACTTCTGTCGTCCATTTCCTCAAGTTTTGAGCGAATTATTTTCCTGAGCTTTGGATTGAGCTCGGCTACGTGGATGAGCGTTTCAACGGTGCTTGCTCGAACTATCTCATCTTTGTCGTAGAGTAGTGTAAAGAGCTTCGGCAGGAAGGGGCTGATGTATCTGAGACCGTTCTCTCCAAGTGCCGAGATAAAATTAAGCGCAGTGAGTTTGTCCATCGTGTCTTTTGAGGTGAGCATGTAACCTATGTCTCTAAATACGTTGCCGAGAAGGCTGGGATTCACACGCATTATCTCCTCAAGGACGTACGCCATGTTGACCTTTATCTTTGGGTCACCTACCCTATAGTTGGCGAATATCGCCGGAACAACTTTTGCAACCTTTTCTGGGTTAATCTCCACGAGTACACCGAAGGCCCTCGCTATCTCCTGAGTCAGAGGTATTGCCTCGCTCTTTCTGAGCATCACCATGAGTTTAGTTATAAGGGACTCATGGAGATCAGGCATCTCTCGTATTGCCTCAACAACTACCCTAAGGGCATTCTTCTGCACGATCCATAGGTCGTCGTCGAGGTAGTGAAGTACCTCCTTCAGGAATTCTTTGTTAAGAGTGGCTTGTATGATAATCTCATCGATGTGTTCCCCTGTGGCCAGTGCCTCCCTGATGTCCAGCTCTTTTTCCATCCAACCACCGTTTTGAGATACTGCAAAGGTTTATATAAGCTTTTCACTTAACCGTTCGGGGGATAGGCCATGAAACGGGGAGTTCCAGTGATTCTGGTGTTAATACTAGCTCTTTCAGTGCTGGGGACCGTGACCGCGGATGACAATCCGATACTGTGGAAGGGCACGGTCTGTGATGATGTCCAGTATCAGAAGAGCATAGAGGCTGTTGCGATCAATGACGGTAGGGTGTACGCCGGTTGCTCATACAGACAGCTGGTCAACTCGAGCGGAATGATAGGTATATATTATCTCGGTCAGCTGGTTGCTTACTCGTTCAACGGAACTTTTCTTTGGCAGAACGACTCAGGCTATGTTGTGGGGCTGTATCCTCTTTCCAGTGGAAAAGTTATCGTTGGAACCATCGGCGGCTTCGTAACATTTGACGAGAACGGCAAGTTCCTCTCAAGGAATCTAACCATTAACAAGCTTTACGATTTCCAAATCCTGGACAACACCGTTTACGCTGTTGATGGAGACTTCTTCCTTGAGAACGATAGCGTTACATATGTGGGGCACCTATATAGGGGAGAGATAATCAACGATAGCGTCGTCCTAAACAGCTGGATCGTTAACTTCACGAGCCTCGTGAGCAGGGTTCGCGTAGGGGAGGGAATAATCTACATTGGGGCGGGTTTTCCGTCGGGTTACGTGGGGCCAAGGCAGTTTGGCTACGTTTACGGCGTTCTTCCCAATGGAACGCTCTCCTGGACCATTGAAACTGGGCAGTGGGTCAGGGATATGGAACTGTTCGGGAACGACGTGATCGCAGGGACAGGTAACGGGACTTTCGAAGGTTATCTCTATCGTATTGATCCGTCTGGAAACGTGGTCTGGAAGAAGGAACTCTTCTACACAGAGGACATTGAAATCGGCGATAGCAGGATTTATGTCGGTGGGATGGGCAACGGCAATGGTGTTCTCGCAGCGATCGATCCAGAAACAGGAAACATGTTGTGGAACCAGACCTTTCCGTTCAGAGTCAAGGTTGTCAAATACGTCGACGGTACGCTCTTGGTCGGTGTTGGCAAGTTTGAGAGCAGGCAGGAGAATGGAACCACTATAATCTACACCTACGGCTCCCTCTACGCGCTTGATGCAAAGACCGGGAACATACTAGGCGCCGTTACTGACATCGGCTACGTCAGGAGCATCGCTGTTGAAGGAAATATAGCGATCGTTGGAACGGCTAGTTCAAACTTCTATGCGATAGATATCCAGAAACTCGCCGGGAAGAAGAGTTCGGGCATTTGCGGCCCGGCCACTTTCGTCGGGTTGGCTATAATACCACTCCTATTACTGAGAAAGCTTTGAGCCTTTATTATTTCTTGAATTTTTACATTGCCATGAGGCCATATTCCATCAGCTTATTGACTATCTTTCTGCCATCCCTTGTGAGATCAACGACTTTCCTTATCATGACTATTTTTAGGAGCCCCTTGTCTATCATCCTGTCGTATATCTCCTCTATTTCCCTCTCATCGAGGCCGAGGAACTGATGCACCTCTAACGGGTTGAGACCTGAGTAGAGTGCCATGAGGATCTGCTTCTCCATCTCGTCGAGGCTCTCGAGTTCCTTAAGTTCCTTCTCCATGACCTCTCTGAATTCCGTCTGAAGCATCGGGAATTCCTTCGACACCCTCATGATGAACTCGAAGTAGCCGGGTATATACTTGAGCAGGTAGCGGAGCACGTACAGTCTGGTCTTTTTCTCTGGTATGTATAGATAGGAGGTAATGGTCTCATTCACATAGAAGTGCTTTATCTTCCAGGCCTCGACCTTTTTGCCGTTCATGTCGATCTCTTCCACGTCCATATCCTCGACGTCGGAGAATATTGGTATCGGCCTCCTGTCCGGATCAAGAACTACCACGTTCCTCTCGGTCTTCCCCCTTTTGGCGGATTTTATGGAGACTATCCTGAGCGATCCATCCTGCCACTGGGGCTCCATGTTTATCGCTCCGCCCTTGACTCTGGCCAGCAGCAGCTTTACTGCCTTGCCGTTAATGAGTATCTCGAATATTGTGTGAATGAACTCCCTAAACTTGTTCTCGTCGTATATCAGGAGGTTGTCACCTACTGTGAGTATTAACGTTAACTCTCCCCTCCCGGGAATGTAGAACTTCATCCCAAAATGCTCCTTCTCGGGATTGAGCTTGTAATTGTCGGGGACGTTTACACTCAGGTCTGAGAGCGATGAGAATGGGAAATTGTCTTCCCCAACAATCTCTCCCATGCGGAGATACCTCAGGATAAGCCTGTCGTTCTGGATAATGCCTATTGCGTCTCTCCAGTCCACCCCTGCTGAGCCTTTCCATGAGGAAATTATGGCGGTTTTTACCCTCGCCTCTGCCACTGCCATGGTTCATCCCCTCTATGTCCTCAAGTTAAGGCGCTGTACTCCTCGAGCTGTTTCTCCAGCTTTTCGACCTTTGCACGGAGCTGCCCACACTCTTGGGAGAGTTTTACCTCAAGTGGGGTGACGGCGGGGTTTTCTCCTCTGCTGCTTATGAGCTCATCGAGTATATTCACCGCGCTGTTTATATTGCTTGTGATCCTTATCAACGCCTCCTCCGGAGGAAGGTTAATAGTTTCCTTCCCATCCTTGCTCTTAAGGACTATGGGCAACTTGGTCTTGGTGATGTAGTTTATCATGAGGTTGAGCTTCTCTCTATCTCTCTGGCTTGGGAAGCGGGCCAGCCAGAGGCGCTTGAACTCATCGAGCTCCGAGAGTACCTTCATGAGGAAGGCGTTGTATTCGTCCTCCGTGATATATCCCAGAGTGTAGCCCCTAGCCACGTCTAGGAGCATGAGAAGCTTTTCCTTCCTGTGTTTAGCCTCATCGAGAACCCTTTCTACCTTCTCGTCAATAACCTGCCTGAGCTTTTTAATGAGTTCTTCCTCATTGACACCCGAAACGTTCGTCTTTTTCTGCTCCACAATGCTTGTTTCTTCCTTTTTGGTTCTTGACGGCGCTGTGGCTGGTTTCCTACCTTCTTTCATCTCCTTTTCCAGAAGCACCGCGTAGAGCTCGCCCATCTGGTTGTTGATAGTATTTGATATCATGTACGCCGACAGGGCGGTTCCCATCAGCACTACGATGGCTATGATCGCTATCATCACCCAGTCCATACTTCCACCCCCAGGCAAAATGAAATAATGAAAGGTTTTAGAGTTTAAACCTGCTTATTATTTCTCTGAGGTCCTGAACGATGTTCTTCAGGTCATTGGCAGCGCGCTGCAACTCTTCAGTCGCAGCGGTCTGCTCTTGGACGGCAGAACTAACTTCCTCAGCCGAGGCAGTAGTCTCTTCAGCACTGGCAGCTAGGTTCTCCAAAGCCCTCAAAGCCTTCTCGACCTCATCCTGCGTGCGAATAATCTGCTCTTTTACTTCGCCCATCCTGCCACTGGCATCCTGGAGGAGGTCAGCGATGTTTGTCAAGTAGTTGGTGGTCTCCCTAAGGGTTTCAGCACTCTCTCCAACCACGGTGACACCGCGTCTCGTACTGTCAACAGCATCCCTAATCTCAGCCGTAATCTGATCGATAATGTTCTTAATGTTGTCCGCGGCCTGCTTGCTCTCCTCTGCGAGTTTGCGAATCTCTTGAGCAACGACAGCAAAACCTCTGCCAGCCTCGCCGGCTCTCGCGGCCTCAATAGCCGCGTTCAAGGCAAGTAAATTCGTCTGCTCGGCAATGTTGGTGATCACGTTAGTGATTTCTTCAATACTTCTGCTCATCTCTGCAACCTTGGTTACGGCACTCTCGATGTCTCTCATTGTCTCCTGAATACTCTCAATTTGTCTGGCTGAGACTTCACCCTTCTCTCTGCCCTCACTGGCAATACTCACGACCTCACTGACGGCCCCCTCAAACTCGTCCATTGCCCTAACACTCTCTGCACTGACCTCCGCCACGAAGCGCATTCCTTCGGTGATCTCGTTAATGTTCTCCTGCTGGCGCTGGGCTTCAATGCTGACCTGCTGAACGGCCTCGTTAACTTGGTTGATGGATTCAGTGACGTCAGTAGAAATTTGGGCAAGGACGTTGGCGCGCTTTTCGAGCTCGTTAGTAACGTGGACGATTTCACTTATGAGACTCTTGAGCTTGTGGGTAGTGTCTTTCAGGTCTTCAAGGATTCCGCTAAGTTCACCCTTGGCTTCGACAGTTAAACCATTGCTCAAGTCACCCTCGGCCAAGCGCTCGAGTTTACTCGCTATAGTGTCCAAGGTCCCAACGAGGTCTTTTCCAACGGCTTCAAAGGCCTTAATGAGCGCACCAATCTCATCATCCTCAATGTAGTGGATCTGCTTGAGCTTCCTGCTTACCTCACTCAATCTGCCCTCAGCCAAAGCCTGCGCAACATCCCTAAGAGCCTCAAGTGGTTTAATTGAATTGGATATCAGTTTGTAGGCCACTATAATTATTCCAATCGAAAGCAGGATTATGAAGCCTGTGAGCATAATGGCCGTCTTTGTGGTAGTGTTCTGCACATCATTTACAACCGCTATGATTGGTGCGCTTATCTCCTCAACGGGGACTTTGGTAAAGACGTACCAGCCCGTGCTGGGTATCTTCACGCCAGCTGCGACGGCTTCGACGCCTTCCCAAGTGTATATTGTTACATCTCTGTCCTTGCCACTACGTAGTATATCTGCCACAGCTTTGAGGCTTTCATAGTCAAACACGTTAAGATTCATTATGTACTCATGCTTTGGGTGCATGTATATCATTCCGTCGGGACTCACTACATACGCGTATCCAGTTTGTCCTATCTTAATTTTGTCAATCTTCTGGGTGAGCGTGTCTATGTAAATATCTGTGCCTACAACTCCAACAAGCTTACCCTCGTAGTAAACTGGTACCGCAAACGTTACCACCCATTTTCCAGAGGATGCATCCTCGTAAGGTTCACTCCACGTGGGACCGTTTACCTCGATGGCCTTCTTGTACCACGGTCTGACACGCGGGTCGTAACTCTCTGGGAGATCCTGTTCGGGGTAGATGAACATGTTGCCGTTGACATCGCCGAAGTAGATGGCGCTTATTCTCGGCTCTGCCTTGCTGAGAGTGGTGAACTCCTCCAAGATAATGGGCCTGAGCTTGTCGGCATATCCCGGGTCCCCAAAGTCGTAGCCATTCTCTTTCAGCTTATTGAGGGACACTATTGTCAGCTCCTTTGTGACCAATCCTAGAGTCTCTATTCCCTTGAAGAACGCTTCGAACTCGTTTGCGAGAGCTTCAGCCTGTGCTTCAACGGCTTCTTTTGCTTGGTTCTCAACTACTGGCCTCATCTTTTCTTCTACGATTCCTGCCGTGCTCTTACCGGCGTATATCATCATTCCGCTGGTCACTGCTGTAACAAGCACCAACCCAAGTACGACGATTGCCAGGATTTTCTTCTTGAACTCCATACCAAATCACCCCTGAGGGAAGTTTGAGTTTATCTGCTTAGTAGATCTTCTCAATGACCTGCCCATTTGATACCTTCCTCATTCTGACTTTACCCGTTGAGAGGTCAAAGTAGATGGTTCTCCCGCCCTTTCCCCCTGTATCCTCGGCCACGAGCCTGATTCCAAGCCTCTTCAGCTCCTTCTTGGCGACCTCTATGTTCCTCTTTCCTATCATGAGCTGGTCGCTAGTGACATTGGTGAACATGTGCGCCCCTCCGAAGATCTTTGCCTCGGTCCTTCTGGGGTTGCCCCCGAGCTTTTGGAAGTCCCTTAGGAGGAGCTGCAAGCCTGTATCAACATATTTGGCAGGATTGCCTTTATTTCCATAGTATGCTGCTTCAGGCAGAAGGGCATGAAGCAGGCCACCTACCTTTGTGAGACGGTCGTACAGAGTTATGCCAACACAGCTGCCTAACCCATAGGTGCTTATTATCCCGGCCTTCTTTCCGACAGCGTAGTCGCCGATTCCGACCTTTATCTCCTGCAAGTCTCAACCCTCGCCGGGTTCGTTTTCTTTTAGTGTGCTTGAATTCACTGGGGGAACAGAACTATCCAACTTGGGCCCAGTGCCTTCGTCAGACTGTGATACGGGCTCGATGTCTTTGACTTGAGCCTCCAGCCGTCCAACCAGTTTATCAAATGCATCCTTGGTGGGTACAAGATAGAATAGGCTCTCGACCCCTGTGCTGGACTGATAAAAGCGCGTCCTGAAGATAATAACCTCCAGAACGTCCCTGAGGTCTGGTCTGGCAAGTTCTCTCTCCACGTCGTACGGGCTCTCGGCCTGCTTTGGCGGACTGAGGGAAACGGGTTCTTCAATGAGCTTGGCCAGTATGTCGGTATAGACTGAGATAAGTATGTTTCCTATCTCCATTATCGCCGAGCGCCCCATGTCGTCTATTCCGTCATCACTGGGCGCCATGCCAAGGAGCAGCGATACGAGTGCTTGGGCGCTTTTCTTCGGAAATTGCAGGATGGTGAGGCCACTGAGTCCCTCGGTTATGTCAAACATTACGACGAAGCTGTTGCTTATTCCCTCTGCGGCAAGGGTAGCTAGGAACTTTGTCCGAGGGATAACCTCGACTTCAGGGGGCTCCATTTCAATCTCGCCGATCATGTTCGAGAGTGCAGTCAGCGCGTGGCTTATCGCTATGTTGGACGCCTCACGGAATATGTCCCGGTACCATTCGGAAAACCAGCTCTTGTACTTTCTCATACAAATCCCTCCAGAAGGGTATCTATAATCTTCTTCATAGAGAATGGGTGTGGGAGTATCATGAAGTGTTCCCTGAACTCAACGCCCTCTACTGTCATCTGAGTCTTTAGAAGCATGGTGTAGTCGCAGTGCTGGCCTATGTCAGCGAGCGCAAAGTCGAGTATGGCAGGAGGGAAATCAATAGCCAAGTTGGGTGGCGTCTGGTTTATCTCGGTCCCAAGGAACTCGCTGAGTGCATTTGCGAAAGCGGATATCAGTATGTTGCCCGCCTCCATCACTGCAGACTGCACTATCTCGTCAAACTCTGTGGTGCTTCCGGGGAACATTCCCATCATGAGGTCAAACATTGTAAGGGCGTCCTTAAAATCCATGAAAAAGAACGCATGGCCATTAAAGCCACCGCTCAACTGTATGTACACCGCTATCTTTATGTCCTCTCCGACCTTCTCCGGCACACTCTTGATTGGCGTGATGTCTATCTCCGGAACAGTTATGTTGACAGTTAACCCAGTCATCTCACTGAGGGCATCTGCTGCCCGAGAGGCTCCTATGTTGAAGGTCTCAACTAGCACACTCTTTGCGAACTCGTCGAGGTTTTTGATGTACCCTTCGTAGTTTTCATATTCCACTCCTACCACCACCGAGCAGCCCATTTATCTCGATGATTAGAACGACGCTACCGTCGCCGAGTATAGTTGCTCCGGCGAAGCCGCTGATATGGGAGAGCATCTTGCCGAGGCTCTTGATGACTATGTCCTTCTTGTGGAGAAGTTCGTCGACGCCAATTGCCACCTTTTGGGCGCCGAGGTCGACCACTATGGCTGGGAACTCGTCTTTCTCCGGTATGGGCAGTCCAAAGAGCTCGTGGAGCATTATCACAGGGATTATCTCGCCGCGGAGTACTATGACATCCTTTCCACCTATGCTTTTGAGGTTCTCACGTTTTATCTCGATGCTCTCGAGGATGTTGTTTATTGGCACTGCATAGACCTCTCCCTGCACTTCGATGAGAAGCGCTTGGATGATGGCCATGCTGACCGGTAGCTTCAGAATAAACGTGCTGCCCTTTCCGACCTCGCTTTGGACGGATATAGTACCGTTCAGGCTCTTTACGACGTCCTTTACGACGTCCATTCCGACGCCTCTTCCGGAGACGTCGGTGACCTGCTCCTTGGTGCTGAACCCCGGCAGGAAGATTAGGTTTATTGCCTCCTCGTCGCTCATCTCCGCGGCCCGCTCCGGTGTTATGAGGCCTTTCTCAATGGCCTTGCGTTTTATCTTCTCGGGGTCGATACCGCGGCCGTCGTCACGGACTATTATCTCGACGTGGCTTCTCTCGCGTTTCGCTATGAGTTCCAACTTCCCTGTGCGTGGCTTTCCAAGTTTCTCCCTCTCGTCTGGAGACTCGATCCCATGATCTATGGCGTTCCTCAGGAGATGGACAAGAACATCACCTAGCTTGTCTAGTATCGTCCTATCGACCTCTATGTCTGCGCCCTCAACGATGAATTCGACCTCCTTCCCCATCTTCCTTGCCAGCTCACGAACCATACGGGGGAACTTGTTGAAGACCTCCGCCACAGGTGTAAGGCGCATTTCCATTATCTCGTCTTGGAGCTCGGTAAGAAGTCTTGAGAGCGTTGAGAGCGTTTCGAGAAGCTCCCTGTCGCCCAGTCTCTCGGCTATCTGCTCCAAACGGCCCTTGGTAATGACAAGCTCACCCACGAGATTCATGAGCCTGTCGAGGTGGGAGACATCGACCTTGATAATCTTCGACACCTTAACCTTTGGAGTTTGCACGGTCTTGAGCTTCTGAGGTTTGCTCTCCGCTTTCTTCTCTGCCTGCTGTTCGGGACCCCTCGATTTCTCTGTCTCCTCCTTGGTTTCTACCTCGATGCTGTCCCCTTCCTCAACCTTGACGTCTTCCACGTCGGGATGCTTGCGCACAATCTTGACGATGTCATTGGGTAACACATTGGATACCATCAAAACCTTGAAGTAGTGCCCATCGATGATATCACCGTTTTGAATCGCCACAGTGTCGGGGATGGTTCTCTGGACAGTTCCAAGTTTTTGAAGATCCTGCAGAATCAGGTAGGAACGGACTCCTTTCAAAGGAGCGTCCTTCTGGATGTACACCGTGACAGTGTACGTCTTGTTTTCTTGTCCCGCGGCGGGATGGTACTCCTCCACCTCGACCCTCTCAACCTCTGGGTGTCTCGTCACCACATGCTTAAGTCTTTCAGGGCTCTCCTCAGTGGCCACAACAAACTCCAGAACGTCAACGTCGGCCTTCCCATCCTCTATGATCTCTCTACCCGGTTTCGTTTCGATTATCTCGCCAAGCTCCTCTAGGTCTGAGAGTATGAGAAAGGCCCGTACGCCCCTGAGCTGGGCATCTTTGTGGAAGTAAACTTTAATCCGGTACCTTGGAAGCTCCCCCTTTTCCCCAGAGGGTACTGTCCTCTCGGCTTCAGCCCCGGCTTCTTCGGGTGTTTTTTCTCCCGTCAGGGGTTCTTTGGGCTGTGTACTAGAGGCAACTTTTTCTACTGGTCTGCTCCTCTCAAAGAACTTCTGGGCCTTTTCAAACAGCTCTCCGACGTCAAAGTCCCCTTCGTTCCCGTTCTCCTCTATGCTGTCCACCATCCCCTCAATGACATCAAGAAACTCAAGAAGGACGTCTATGAGATCTGGGGTTGGCTCAATCTTCCCGCCTCTGACAAGATCAAACAGATTCTCCATCTTGTGAGCAACTTCACTGAGCTTCATGAATCCCATAGTTGCAGCGGTACCCTTGAGCGTATGTGCGTCTCTGAATATCTGGTCTATCATGGCCTTTTTTTCTTCCTCGCTGCCGCCTTCTTTGACTATCTTCTCTAGCGTGAGTATGGCGTTGCTGAGGCTGTCTATCCTATCCCTCGCATCGGCAAGGAACTCATCTAAGTACTGAGAGAGGTCCTCCACCGGTACCACCCCTGTTAATCTTGTTCACTGCCATCACCACGGTCTCAGCGATTTTATCAAGGGGAACGACGTAGTCGACCATGCCGGTTTCAATGGCCGCCTTTGGCATTCCAAAGATTATCGACGTCTCCCTGTCCTGGGCTATGGTGATGCCCCCCTTCTTTTTAATCGCGATTATACCCTGAGCACCGTCGCGGCCCATTCCAGTCATTACTACTCCAACAGTTCTTCTCCCAAAGATATCTGCCGCGGTTGTCATCATCGGATCTGCAGCAGGCCTTACCCCGTGAATCTTCGGCTTCTTATTGAGTGTTATGACAGGCTTTCCTCCTCTCATCTTCACTTCCATATGGTAGTCTCCTGGGGCAACGTAGCCTTTGCCCTCCTCGATGGGCTCACCGTCCTCAGCTTCCTTGACATCTATCTTGCTGATACTGTCAAGTCTCTTGGCGAACGATTTGGTGAATCCCGGTGGCATGTGTTGCACCAAGAGCACTGCGGCCTTTAGGTTGTCAGGGAACTTGGGGAACACCTTGAGGAGGGACTGCGGACCACCGGTTGATGAGGCCATAGCCACCACTGTCCTGGCCGGGACGCTGGGTTTTCTGACCTTTGTTTTCTGCGCTCTTAGGAGCCTCGTCCTCCTAATCTCAAGGAACCTCCTAGGGACTCTGGCAGCTTCTTTGATCTTTGCGATGATTTCATCCTTCATCTCCCTCATGTTTATAGAAATAGAGGAGCTCGGCTTGGGTATGAAGTCAATGGCGCCGTATTCAAGGGCCTTTATCGTGGCCTCGGCGCCCTCCTTGGTCCGGGCACTCACCATTATGACCGGGGTGGGGCTCTGTTTCATTATTACGCGGAGAGCGTCGAGGCCATTCATCCGGGGCATTTCTATGTCGAGTGTGATCACATCCGGTTTGTGGAGCCTAACCATGTTAATGGCTTCTATTCCATCTCTTGCCTCGCAGCAGACTTCAAGCTCGGGATCGGAGTTGATTATATCTCCAAGTATCTTCCTCATGAACGCTGAATCATCGACAACTAGCACTCTAATTTTTCTGCCGGGTGAGTTCAGCGGCATCTAACCCACCCTTAGCTTGACAACACGCGATTTATTTCCTCTAACACTTTGGGGGCCTGGAACGGCTTGACTATGTAGCCCGAGGCGCCTGCCTTTAGTGCTTCCATGACCTTTCCTTCCTGGCCGACGGCGGTGATCATGATTATCTTGGCGTTTGGGTCAACCTTTTTTATCTCCTTCACAGCGGTAATCCCATCCATTTCGGGCATAACTATGTCCATAGTTACAATGTCGGGCTTGAGTTCTTGGTACTTCTGAACAGCCTCCTTTCCGTTTGCAGCTTCTCCAACGACCTGGTGGCCTCCCTGGGTTAGTATCTTCTTCAGCAGCATGCGCATAAACGCTGCGTCATCTACGACCAAAACCCGTGCCATGGCCTTTCACCTCCAGGTTCTTGCGATATATCCTCGCGACGAGGTCGTATAATTTAAACAGCTTGGCAGCGTTGCTAAGTATGGTTTCAGTCTTGCCAAGGATGAGATAACCGTGGTCTTCGAGGGAGTCATAGAGCTTGGCGAATATCTCCTCCTGGGCGTCCCTCTTTACGTAGATCAGTACATTGCGGATGAATATTACATCGAAGCCCTTTGGATACGTCGGGCTGAAGAGGTTGAACTGCTGGAACTTGACTAGGCGCTTTATCTTGGGCGAGATCCTGTAGCGCTCCTCGCTTATCCTGGTGAAGTACTTGGGTATCATGTGCCTCGGTACCTGTTTCTCCACAACGTCTGCGGGATACTCTCCCCTTATGGCCGTTGCCAAAGCCTCTCTGTCTATGTCAGTTGCTAGTATCTGCACCCTGAATCCGCTGAGGTTTTTACCTAGGGCTTCGTGGAGGGCCATAGCTATGGAGTACGGCTCCTGTCCTGTGGAGCATGCGGCGCTCCATATCTTAATGGTGCTTGTGTGGTGCTCCTTCTTGTAACTAACAAGTTCCGGGATAACCTTTTTCTCGAAGGTTCTCCAGACCACTGAGTCCCTGAAGAACTCTGTGACGTTTATTGCCACCGTGAGTAGTAGCTCGTCCAGCTCCTGCTTGTTTGTCCTTATCATGTGGTAGTACTTCATGTAGTTGTTTATACCGAGCTTTCTCATCCTTGCCTTTATGCGCCTTACAAGGTACGTATCCTTGTAGGCGTCGCTACTAACCTTCAGGTGCCGAAACAATTCCCTCTTAATCTTTAGGTAGCCGGGGTCTTTTACATCCATCATTTGGGTCACGCATCCATTGGGGATTATCCCACGCGTTAGGTTGGTTATTGCAAACTTTGCAAAAATTTATGCACTGTTTGCATAAAAAATCTTTATGTGTAGATGGTTGTGTAGGTGCATAGGTAGGCAGTTACGTCATAATTGATTATTCTATTAACGCGTATTAAAAGTTATTATCTACATTCGAAAATCTTTTATCCCTTGTGCTGTATTGAATAAACAGCGGCACTGGAGGTGTGGCCATTGACCCGTGCAGTCACCATAGCAGCGGTGAGTTCAGTATCACTTCTTACTCTTGCTGGGACTTTGGTATCCTCTGTGGCTGGGCTTGCACTCGGCCTAGTTTCTGCCGTTGCCGTTTCTGCCTACCTCTCGCGGCCAAGTGATGATTTGAGTAGGATTCTGGATGCCCTCGAAGCCTTGTTGGACGGGGAGAGCGTTGATCTTTCGAAGCTTGGGGCCGAAACCGCAGCCCGAATAACTGCCATTGAGGACAAGATAAAGGCCCTCGGCAAAAGAAATGTGGAAGTTCAGCGGGTTTCAGTCCTGCCCGAGATTGAGACTGTTCTTCAAAATCTTGAAGAGGCGAGAGAGAAGCTGTCCTCCCTCCTACCGACTCTTGACGTTGGAGTTAGTGTGGAACACGATGAGCTTACGAGCGCCCTCGAAAGGGAGCGCTCCACCGTTGCCGAACTTGGGGACTACATCCAGACCCTTACCGCGGGTATAGAGGAGATGAACACTCAGGCACAGGCACTCACCGACTATGCCCTTGAGACCGCCAATATGGCCGAGACCGGGAAACGCATCTCTGATAACGTCGCCCTCAACGTTGCCAGCATTACCGAGGTCAATCAGGACATGGAGAGGGCGGTTTCCATACTTGTGGAGCACTCTAAGAGGATAGGCGAGATAGTCGAAGTCATCAGCAGTATAGCGGAGCAAACCAACTTGCTCGCTTTGAACGCTGCCATTGAAGCTGCTAGAAGTGGTGAGCACGGTAGAGGCTTCGCTGTCGTTGCAGAGAACATCCGTGAGCTGGCGGATCAGTCAAAAAAGTCCACTGACCAGATTACGGAACTTATCCGGGACATGCAGGAGAGCATTGATACCGTCGTGAGTTCGATAAAGCAGGAGTTCAGGGTCACCGAGGAGATAAAGGACGCGGTTCAAGAGCTTATAGCGGCCTTCGACGACATAGCCAGGCGAGCTAACGAGACGGCCAATATGATAAAAGAACTCTCCGACAGCATAGAAGGACAGGCCCAGTCCGTTCAAATGCTCATGGACACCATCAATGGCGTCTACGCCCTTCAGGACGAGATATCTAACGTTATGCTTCCGGTTGTTGAGTCCTTCACCATGATGCAGTCACGGTTGGATGAAATACGAAGTGGTCTTAAGGACCTCGAACAGTCAATAGTTGAGTCAAAGGAACTTCTTGAAAAGGTTAGTACCGTCCGGAGGTGATGGGATGGCCGAGATTCAGGTCGTGGCCTTTATGGTTGGAAACGAGGAGTTTTGTCTTGATATCTCAAAGGTCAGGGAGATAAAGGAAATGATGCCAATAACTCGTGTGCCTAACTCCCCGGACTTCGTTGAGGGTGTCATAAACCTTCGCGGACAGATAACGACCGTCGTCAATCTCAAGAAGCTCCTTGGTTACTATGACCCTGATGGAGACCTCTCAAAGAAGAAAATAATCATTGCAGAAGTCAAGGACGAGATAATAGGCATAATCGTGGATTCGGTCTCGGACGTCATAACCCTGACCGACGAGCAGATAGACCAGCCGCCGAAGACTCTTAGCAACAGGGTCGACATCCGCTACATAAAGGGCATAGCCAAAATAAACAACGGGGAGAGGCTCCTCATAATGGTCGACCTTGACAAGCTCCTCGGCGAGGAGTTCTAAAGTAGGTCGAGCTCTCTGAGTATTTCCTCCACGCTTCTGTCCTTTGCTCCTCCGATGTTCTCTTTTTCGGCACCGAGTCTTAGCATAAGTCTCTGCACCTGCTCTTCCAGCCTTCTTAGTTCTTCGAACTGGTGCCGTAGCTTCTCGTAGAACTCCTTCTCGACTGGCGTAACCGGTATCGGCTCCTGAAGCTCCCCGGCTATTCTGTCAAGCTCACCAGCGAGTTCATAGACTATCCTGTGGATCTGGATGAAGCTTTTCTCCGGGTTCAGTTCTTTCTCTTTCCCATCCCTGTCTACTTTCATTGGTATATCGAGCCTCTTCACTCTAACGATTATATCGTTGAACGTTGCATAGACATTCTCGTCTGGAAGGGACACTATGGCCAGCTTACGCAGGTTCTTCAGGAGTTCTATGATATTCTCCTTGAGCTCTCTGAACTCCATCTGTCCGTGTCCGGTAAGGACGTAGACCTTGGCTATGTCCCTCAGAGATAACAGGGCCCTTTTTGCTTCGGCCATGCCAGCGCTGAGCTTCTCTGGTTGAAGGGTCACAGTCGCCTTGATGACTTCCAAGAACTCCTCAACCTCTGTCTGCTTCCTCCTTTCTATGGCTTCCTCGAGGTGCTCTATCTCTTCCTCGAGCTCTGAAAGGAGCTCCCTCTTGAGTTCTTCCCTGAGTACGCTCTTGGTCTTCTCTAGTTCCTCTTTGAGAGATTCGAGGCGTTGGTTTGTCTTGTCCAGTTCAAGCCTGACGTTACCAAGCTCGTAGTCCACCTTTGTTTCGAACTTTTGGAGCTCTTTAAGGGAATCCTCTAGTCTCCTGAGCTTCTCTTCTACCGCCCTGAGCATCTGGCTGACCTCTTCCTTGACCCCAGCTTCCCCTGAAGAAACACTCGACCTGACGTCCCTTATCTCTGATTCTAGTTCGTCCCTCACTTTTGAGAGCTTGGACTCAAGCTCGCCGAGCTCCTCTTTGAGCTCAAAGTGTCTGGCCAAGACTTTGTCCGTCACGTCCCTGACGTAGTACGCCAGAACAATGGCAACTCCCGCGGTAACGGCGAGCTCGATTATCATCTCCATACCACCTGGCTTCAGCCGTGTAATCTGCGGCGTTATGGTATTTAGATTTTATGCCCTTCTACCGTAGTGAGTCGATATATGCCACAGAGAACCAACCAATGGATTGGAAATTATCCATATCGTTGGATGATTGTTCTTGATACCAATTTTGTTCAACTTCTGAATGAAAATTCTACAATCAAAGATTATCATTGATGAGTTATTCCCATGGTCTGACCAAAAACGTTATATATTCTACAAATGGCAATGTTATGTACGGGAGTGGTGTGTCCATGATCCTCAGTGATCATTCAGTGGCTATAATCAGGGACGCCGAAGCTGGCCATGAACTTCGGGGGGAGGGAGGATGAACGCAGTGATCGTTGATCCACAGGTGTTGCGTTCCATCCACCGCAGCGAACTGAGGAAGAAGATACTGATGTACTTGAGCGAAATATATCCTTCTGCGACGTACCTCTCGGAGATAGCAAGGGTGGTCGGTTCTGATCCATCGAACGTCAGAGGTGCCCTGGTTGGCCTCGGCAACCGCTACAACGGTGAGAGCTCTCTTGTGTACCTTGGCCTCGTGGAGGAGGTTTCTAATAACGGCTTCAAATACTACCGCCTGACAGACTACGGGAAGAAGGTTGTGGACTACCTCAAGGAATATTACCGCTATTACAGGAGGTTCATGTGAGGTGATAACATGAATCCCATCGATGCCGTCGATGCCAACATCGAGCAGATGATTAAGTTCTCGGTGCTTGAAATAATCAGCCTTGGAACCAAGCATGGTGTGTTTCCACTTCTTGCAAGGGGGCCAACGATTCAGGAGCTGATAGATGAAGTGGATCTTCCCAACAGGCGCCTTCTACTCGGTTTCATAGAGACCCTCGAGAGCCTGAAGATAGTCAAGGAGAAAAACGGCAGGCTGTACCTCGATGGTTTCGCATATACCATCAACGTACCAGATGAGAAGTACGACCTTCTCGTCCCGGACTGGGTTCCCATCCAGGAGGAGATCTACCGCATGGTGGATTATGCATTCATAACTCCCATTCACCCCCACGTTCTCATGGACTTCGACAAGGACGCTGACTTCTGGGACATACGTATGAGCACAAGGTTCTCCCGCATCTACCGCGAGGCGATGGCCCAGGTGGCCGGCCTTAGACAGGGGATGCATGTTCTTGACATTGGCTGTGGCTCATATTCCCCACTCCAGTTCGGGGAGATGATAGGATACAACGGCTTCTACCTCGGCATCGACTACTCCCCGGCGCTCATTGAGATAGCTCGCGCCCGTATCGAGGATAAGAGCCTGCCGGTGGAGCTCAAGGAGATGGACGCGAAGCTCATAAGGCCTGTGAACGAGTACGACTCTGTTTTCCTCAGTTTCGTCCTTGAGTACATCGATGACTTTCCCATGGTACTCAAGCGCGCCATGGAGGCCCTCAATTCTGGTGGTAGGATGGTAATCCTTGAGCCCTTCAGAGACACCTTCAAGTATGTCCAGGCCCTGGAGTTCTTCGAGGGCCTCAACAAGGACTTCATTGGCTTCCCGTCCGCCCGGGATGTGAAAGATGCCATCCTGAATGAGGGCTTTGACGTTGAGATAAGCCAGCCAGCGAGGAGCATGCTGGTCGTTAAGAAGATGTAATTCCATGGTCTCTGCTTTTTCACTACTTTGTACCATCCTTAATTAATGTCTTTGTCCCTTGTTGTTTCTGGCACATCTCCCAGTGAGTTTTGGATGTCCTTTCAGGTACCTACATATGCACCTACACAACCACCTACACTACTAAGAACAAAAAAGGCCTTTATATTTACATAACGTAATCAACGACGCAGACAACCCTAGGGGGTGCGTGGAGAATGAAGGCCAGGACAAGGAGAGGTGCCGTGGGTATCGGTACCCTGATAGTTTTCATAGCCATGGTTTTAGTGGCAGCAGTTGCTGCTGCGGTTCTGATTAACACCAGCGGCTTCCTGCAGCAGAAGGCTTCTAGCACTGGAAGAGAGACCACCCAGGAGGTAGCCAGCGGCATACAGGTCGAGAGGGTCGTTGGTAAGGCTAACAACCTTCCGAGCAACCAGTACATCGAGCAGCTTGCCATCTACGTTACCCCGAACGCAGGCAGCTCTGGAATTGATCTCAGCAACACCAAGATAATCCTCAGGAGTGAGTCCACTGAGGCTGTTCTGAAGTATGATACTGCAGATGTTGCTTATGCCTTTGATACCGGTGTTGTCAGTGACATATTTAGCACAACACTGAATGCTTGGTCACAGCTGGCAGATGAGCCAACTTCTGAGTTTGGTATCATAGTTCTCCAAGATGCTGATACAAGTCTTACTGATGCCCACCCGACCCTCAACAAGGGCGACCTTGTCATACTCACCGTCCTCGTTGGAGACCTTGACGTCAACGGTGATGGAACTACCGACAGCGGTGTCTTCAGCCCAGGTATTGCTCCGGGCAAGAAGATCACCGGCCAGGTCGTTCCGGAGTTCGGTGCTCCAGGCGTCATCGAGTTCACCACTCCGACCAGCTACACGGACGAGATTATCGAGCTCCAGTGATGCCCTTTCCAATATTTTCGTGAGGAGGTGGTGTGAATGTTCGGTA
>NZ_SNUN01000014.1:0-3048 GCF_012027535.1 Thermococcus sp. GR5
TGGAGGAGTACGTTAATGATCTTCAAGAGCTGGGTATTACGGTGGAGCGCTGGGGTGGTCAGAACAGGTACGAGACAAACCTCATGGTCATGACCCAAGCCCAAATCAAGTTCGGCCTTAAGTTCAATGGAAGCGTTGTGGTAGCTGGAAACGACAGCCTGGCAATTCAGAACGCCCTCAGGATAGCGGTTCAGAACAGGGCTATAATACTCTACGTTAACAAGACCACGAACATTACCCTGCTGATGGAGAGGTTCCAGATAAGGAACATGACCATGGTTCACACCCATGCCTCTGAAATGACCATGGAGCTGGTTAGGAAGCAGCTCAAGGAGTGCAACTGCACCACAAACGAAGTCCAGGTCAACGTTACCAAGGAGACCGTGCTCCAGCTGATGATTCAGGTCAGGGAGAGACTCAGGGCCATTGAGGAGATCGCCAATGCCACCAACGCCACCCAGCTCATGGAGCAGGTTCGCGTCATGGAGATGACCATGGAGAAGGCCAACCAGGCCCTTCAGGCCGGCAACTACACCTACGCCTACCAGCTTATGCTCGAGCTCCAGGTCAGGATCCAGTTCAGCCTCAAGGCAGCGACCGGCGAGATGAGGATAGCAATAAAGAACAGCGAGAAGATGGCCCTTGAGAGGGAGCTCGTGAAGCTTGAAGCTCAGATACGGGTTATGGAGAATGCAGGCATTGATGTAAGCCAGATCAATACCCTCATGGAGCAGCTCAGGATTGCCATCCAGAACGGCCAGTATGACGTGGCAAAGCAGCTTATGAACCAGATAAAGAGCATGATCCAGGAAGCCTACAGGAACGGCAGGGACGCCATAAGGAATGCCCCAAGAGAGAGGCCTCGAAGGCCTTGAACTTTCATTGTTTAACGTTGGGCACCACCATCAACAGACTTCCGATATGTGGAGTTTAAATCAGATGCTCAAATCATTCCCTTTCCTTTTCTCGGTATTTTCCTTCGTTTTTCCTTCTGCTCCTTCAGGTAGGGATACCTCATGATGTGCCCGCAGTTGAGGCATTTAACCACAACGTGAGGCATCCTTTTCCTCCTTAGTCTCACACGAGCGTTGACGCCGGGAACGAGGAAGGAATGGCATTTCTTGCAGTAGCGTCTCTTCCATTTCTTTGGCATCCTTATCTTGGCCTTCTGCTGGACGGCCAGGGCTATTTCGACGTAGCGGTTGGCTAATTCAGGCTCGTAGGGAAAGACGCGCTCGGCGAGTGTGAAGAGAATGTTGACTCTCTCCCTCGCTATTCTCTTCTTCTCCCGCTGCTCTCTCTGGCGTATGAACTTCTTTTTTGACATGGTATCACCGTACCAGCCTCAGCTTTCCGGGAAATGGCTCGTAAATGTAGCCGGTGGCTATAAACCTTTCAATCATGTCGAGGGCGTCCCGCTCGTTGAAGCCGCCCCTCATCATCTCCCTCAGGAACTCCTCCCTGGTAACCTCGCCGTTCGGGCTTGTTGATGCCAGGTCATGGAAAATCTGGAGGGCCTTTTGGGCCCTGACGTCATGGGGGATGTAGTGCTCGTACTCTTTCTCAAGCTTCATTATGACCTCAGGCCGTTTCCTGATAATCTCGTCGAGAACCACGTTCCATTCGTTCAGTATGGTGTCGTCGATCTCCCTAACGTCCTTTACAGCCTTGTCTGTGATTTTTCCGTAGAACCTTGTGATGGCCCCGAAGAGCCTGGCGTCGAGGTAGAACCTCATTCCGAGGTGGAACACCCCGCTCGGCGTCGTCAGCTTTCCAAAGGTCTCGCTGTACTCCTCCCTGCCCCACCGACGCCATTTTAGGTGCTCCTCCCTCAGCCTGCCAAGCTCATCGTGGCTCATGGAGCGAAAGCGCTCCCTGTTGATGAAGATCGTCACGAGCAGATTGGGGATCAGCTGCCTGAACTCCCTGTTCTCTTCGAAGTACGGCTTCTCCTCCCAGGGCATGAGGACAAAAGGCGTCTCGGAGATCTTGGCCAGTGCGTCGGTGGGGTCTGCCTCCACGTCCTGGGGGAGAAGACCGATCGCCCTCTTGTTCATAAGGTACTTCTCAGTCCACTTCGGAATCCTGACCAGGCCCCTCTTCGATGGGGGAGTATAGTATTTCATATCGCTCCTGTTGGGGTTGCGGGTTCGAAAGTCTATGTCCAGCATGGGGTCGATTATCTCGAGGGAGGTTTCTTTTCCGAGCCTGAGCTCCCAGGGCAGGCTCGACTGGAGGTACTTGAGGGCCTTCCAGAGGGCCAGGAGCCCCATGTTCTCCCTGTGCTTGTAGACCGTGTACTCAAAGCCCTCGCCCCACTGGGATACTCCGCTTCCCCAGAGGATGTAGGGGACACCGTAGAGGGAGTATATGAGGGCCTTCCTCATGTCGTCACGGACGTAGATCGTCCTTTCAAAAAGCTCAACGACCTCGCGCCTGCTGAGGGCGAACTCGCGGTAGTCCTTCCAGTAGTCCGAGTAGTCTTTTCCCTCAATGGAGCTCGCGTGGATCATCCTTAGGTTGCCCAGAGGATACGCGTCCATGACGCCTCTGACAAGCACATAACTCCCGGGCCTGACTTCCCCGCTCACCTTGGTGTTCTCTGTGGCTCGAACGATCAGGTACGTCCTGAACTCGTCCTTCTCCAGACCCGCCAGCTCCGATGGAGATAGTGGGGAAAGGAGGTAATAGGCAGCATCCATTGGGGCGTGGGGAGGCTTCCTCGCGAGTAGGAAACCTGCTACCTCTGTCTCTTCGCCGTTTTTTATTCTCTGAAGTCTCGTCTGGAACTCCCTAACCCTTCTGCTAGGGCTCAGCGGCTCCCTCATCCGTTCCAGTCTCAGTAGTTCGAGTATTTCCTTCTCCATCATCCGTCTTCATCGACCGTAAGATTTATAAATGCACCGCGGGAGGTATGTATCGGTACGGCGGTCATAGCGGCGGGGTCACACCCGGTCTCGTTTCGACCCCGGAAGTTAAGCCCGCCAGCGATCCCGGGTGTACTGCCCTCCGAGAGGGGGCGGGAAACCGGGAACGCCGCCGGCCACT
>NZ_SNUN01000015.1:0-1287 GCF_012027535.1 Thermococcus sp. GR5
TACTCACCGTCCTCGTTGGAGACCTTGACGTCAACGGTGATGGAACTACCGACAGCGGTGTCTTCAGCCCAGGTATTGCTCCGGGCAAGAAGATCACCGGCCAGGTCGTTCCGGAGTTCGGTGCTCCCGGTGTTATAGAGTTCACCACCCCGAGCACCTACACCGATGCCGTTATGGAGCTCCAGTGATGCCCTTTCCTTTCAACTTATTTGAGGAGGTGGGAGGCGATGTTTAAGAAGAAGAGGGGTGCTGTGGGAATAGGCACCCTGATTGTGTTCATAGCCATGGTTTTAGTGGCAGCAGTTGCTGCTGCGGTTCTGATTAACACCAGCGGGTTCCTCCAGCAGAAGGCTTCCAGCACCGGCAGGGAGACCACTCAGGAGGTAGCCAGCGGCATACAGGTCGAGAGGATAGTCGGTAAGACCGACGCGGCCAAGCTCAACATCCAGCAGCTCGCCGTTTACGTCAGCCCGAACGCTGGCAGTGCCGGCATCGACCTCAGGAAGACTAAGATAATCATCAGCGACGGCAGCCAGCAGGCCGTTCTGAACTACAAGGTCGGTGATGGGGTTGCAAAGATTGATGACGATGCAACCTTTGATGAGACAACAGAGACTAATGATCCTCAGACCACTATTAGCACCGGGGATAGTGTTCTTATTGACTATGATGCAACTGCAGGAACCCTTACCATAGGAAGCACCGTGATTACCCTTAGTTCAGAGAGCCTCTATGCCAGCGAAAAGTTTGCCCTTATTGACACGGCGGACAATGAGTACATAATCCTTGACGAGGGTGCCAACACCGTTTCAGTCAGCGGTACTGATGGGGGTATCATAACCATAACCGTCGGCAGCACCAGCATGACAGTCAACGATGGAAGCTCAATCATCGTCGAGGTTCTTGACTCCGCATATACTGCCAAGGACGAGCTTGCCGGCGGCATCTTTGCCAGCGACAAGTTTGCCTGGTCTCTCCTTGCAAGCGCCACCGACTACGGTATCATCGTCATCCAGGACGCTGACAACAGTGTCCAGCCGCTCTACCCAACCATCAACAAGGGTGACATGGTTGCACTAACGTTCTATGTTGGAAACGACGCTGGAACCGCTATCTTTGGTCAGGGTATCCAGCCGAGGACCAAGATTACAGGTAAGGTTGTTCCGGAGTTCGGTGCTCCAGGCGTCATCGAGTTCACCACTCCGACCAGCTACACGGACGAGATTATCGAGCTCCAGTGATGCCCTTTCCAATATTTTCGTGAGGAGGTGGTGTGAATGTTCGGTA
>NZ_SNUN01000016.1:0-545 GCF_012027535.1 Thermococcus sp. GR5
AAATCTTCCGACTCTCGGAGAAGTCTGCCCATTTAACCTTAGACCTTAAAAGCTCAAACTCTTCCTTCGTCTCCTTAAGAAGCTTATATCTCTCGTAAAGATTGTTAGAGTGCTCCATTTCCCATTTAAGGTTTTCCTCCTCAATCCTACGCCTCAAGGCCTGGATACTAATCTTAATTTCATCAGCTCTCTCCTTAATCTCGTCCTCGGTAAAGTTTTCGATTAGGTATTCCCTATCAACGTCAAAAGTGGTTATCAACGTCCTGACTATAACCCTCTCCATCGGACCTAAGCCGGCTTCCTTGAGGTCTTGAAGAGAAACCCTTACCACACTCGGATTCTCGGCCTCTATTTTGTCCAAAACCTTCAGAATCTCCTTAAATGGATTAATCAACCCCCGGTTGCTACCGCCGGAAACCGCCGTATCAGTAGATGGTAAACTTTTTATGTTCTTATTCTCCATATCCATATGACCGACCTCCTAAGATTCTTCTTAAAGGGGGATACACGGGCCATGAGGGGGCCGTTGGGGGACGGCCCCTTAA
>NZ_SNUN01000017.1:0-544 GCF_012027535.1 Thermococcus sp. GR5
GTCTTATTGCAACGTACAACACAAAGCAATACTACGGGCTCTATTTCCCAACGACTTTCAATTCTCCTCGAGTCTTATTGCAACGTTTTAGACCCTCCTTAAATTTATTTGTAAAAAAGAGCTTTCAATTCTCCTCGAGTCTTATTGCAACGTTCTCAAGAAGCGCCTTGGTTGGGCGAGGCAACACACTTTCAATTCTCCTCGAGTCTTATTGCAACTCACGAAAATAGTGCTTCTTTTCGTCATTATCCTCACTTTCAATTCTCCTCGAGTCTTATTGCAACGAGCCTCCGATTTTCCTCCTTGAGCTTTACCAATTCCGTTTCAATTCTCCTCGAGTCTTATTGCAACGTTGAAGAGAAACTCTTAGACGAGATACTTCTGAAATGTTTCAATTCTCCTCGAGTCTTATTGCAACAGGGCGCGAAACTCGCCCTTTCGCCTAACAGAGAAAGACGGACCTTCCGATATTTAAGCCTTTCTGGAAATCGGACTTTAACCCGGGCCCTTTGTGGCTTGTCCAAACCGCTTGATGGGCACTCCC
>NZ_SNUN01000018.1:0-527 GCF_012027535.1 Thermococcus sp. GR5
TCAAGATTTTCTTCCGTATAATCAGCGAGATGTTTCAAAATATTGAGTTTTTCACTTAGAGAGTAAAACTCTTTCCAGCACTTGATAATTTCCTTGGCTTTTTCGGGATTCCACAGGAGTTTGTAGGGCTTCTTTTCTTTACTCTCTCCCCGAGAATTCCCACATACAGCCAAGATTTTCAAACGCACAAGTTCTTGTAGAACTCGCCGAACGGATTCAGTTCGCACATCAAGAGTTGGGTCGTTGTTCTTTTGGGATATCTCCCTAAGTTTTTTGGTGAGGTTGTAAATTGTAAGCTCCTCGTTCTTACTTGCAAGTTCAATTATCTCTTCAGCGACTTTAAACTTGTCAATTTTTGCTGGCCTTCCCACCTAAGCCACCAGTACATAGATGGAGGATATTCACAAAAAAGTGTTTCTTTTTGAGAATACGTCGTTATAAAGTAAATTGTGGGATAACTATTGACAACACCACGGAGGTGATACGATGGGAAAGAAGGGCTCCAAACCCATGACCTGGGAAGCCGC